>DASYLE010000035.1:0-27574 GCA_036009745.1 Luteibacter sp.
ACCGCAATGTATTGCGCGGCCGTCATCAGGCGATCGGAAGCCTCATCGATTCGCGGCGGCACGCGACGTTGCGCGAGCGCTTGCGCGGTATCGGCGATCTCGAACGCATCCTTGCCCGGGTGGCGTTGCGTTCCGCGCGCCCGCGCGATCTTTCCACGTTGCGCGACGGCCTCGCCGCGGCCCCGAGCCTGCGCGAGGACATCGCCGGTCTCGACAGCCCGCTCATCCATGGCCTGGTCGAGCGCATCGGTGACCACGCCGACACCGCGGCGCTACTCGCACGCGCTATCGTCGAGCAACCGCCCGTGCTGCTTCGCGATGGCGGCGTGCTTGCCGAAGGCTACGACGACGAACTGGACGAACTGCGCCGGCTGTCCACCAATGCCGACCAGTTCCTGGTCGACATGGAGGAACGTGAAAAGGCCGCCAGCGGAATTTCCACGCTGAAAGTCGGCTACAACCGCGTCCACGGCTACTACATCGAGATCACCAAGGCGCAGTCCGAGAAAGCGCCGCAGCACTACACGCGCCGGCAGACAACGAAGAACGCCGAGCGCTACATCACCGAGGAACTGAAACTCTTCGAGGACAAGGTGCTTTCGGCGAAGGAGCGCTCGCTGATGCGCGAGCGCGCGCTGTACGAACTGTTGCTGGACAAACTGATCGAACGGCTCGAACCGCTGCGCCAGGCCGCCGCGGCGATCGCCGAGCTCGACGTCATCGCCGACCTGGCCGAACGCGCCGAATCGCTGGACTGGCGGGCACCGGAGCTGACCGACGTCGCCGGCATCCACATCGAGCGCGGACGCCATCCGGTCGTGGAGAAGGTCCGCGACGAACCGTTCGAGCCCAACGATATCGCGCTCGACGACGGCCGGCGCATGCTGGTGATCACCGGCCCGAACATGGGTGGTAAATCCACCTATATGCGACAGAACGCCCTGATCGTCCTGCTCGCGCATATCGGCAGCTACGTACCGGCCAGCGCGGCAACGATCGGGCCGATCGACCGCATCTTCACCCGTATCGGTGCCGGCGACGATCTTTCGCGCGGCCAGTCGACCTTCATGGTCGAGATGAGCGAAACGGCGAACATCCTGCACAACGCCACCGACTGCAGCCTGGTCCTGATGGACGAGGTCGGTCGCGGCACCAGTACCTACGACGGGCTCTCGCTGGCCCGCGCCGCCGCTGTCCACCTGGCGGCGACCAGCCGCGCCTTCACCTTGTTTGCCACGCATTATTTCGAGCTGACGGAACTCGCGGCCGATTACCCGACCATCGCCAACGTGCACCTGGACGCCGTCGAGTACGGCGAGCAACTGGTCTTCATGCACGCGGTCAAGGACGGTCCGGCCAACCGCAGCTTCGGCCTGCAGGTCGCCGCCCTGGCCGGCCTGCCTCGCGCGGTGATCGCCGATGCACGGCGCTATCTCGAGGCGCTCGAACAAGGTCATCAGGTGACGTCGGCGGTCGCGGCGCCGCCGGCTATCGCCACCCCGCAGATGGGATTGTTCGCGCCTTCGCTGCCCTCGCCGGTCGAGGAAGCACTGCGAGGTATCGACCCGGATGCGCTGGCGCCGCGCGACGCGCTCGATACACTGTATCGACTGAAACGCATGCTTTCATAGTCATAACCTATCAAAGGCATCGGAACAATCGAATTCCCGGTGTCATTGCGACTCCCTATAGTCGATTCATAGCCAGCAGCTATTGCCAGCTAAGAACCCACCGGTTGCACAGCCAGCCAGGAGCCAGCCATGACGAACGATTCGAAGACGAGCCTGACCACCGCCGCGGGCGCACCGGTTCCGGACAACCAGAACAGCCTGACAGCGGGCCCGCGTGGCCCGCTGCTCGTGCAAGACCACCAGCTGTTCGAGAAGCATGCCCATTTCAATCGCGAACGCATCCCCGAGCGCGTCGTGCATGCCAAGGGCTCCGCGGCCTTCGGTACCTTGACTGTCACCCACGACATCAGCCGTTTCACCAAGGCCAGCGTTTTCGCCAGCGTCGGCAAGCAGACCGACCTGTTGCTGCGCTTCTCCACGGTCGCCGGCGAGCGTGGCGCCGCGGATGCCGAGCGCGACGTGCGTGGCTTCGCCCTCAAGTTCTATACCGACGAAGGCAACTGGGACCTGGTCGGGAACAACACCCCGGTGTTCTTCGTCCGCGACCCGTACAAATTCCCCGACTTCATTCATACGCAGAAGCGCGACCCGCGCACGAACATGCGCAGCAATACCTCGCAATGGGACTTCTGGTCGCTGTCGCCGGAGTCGCTGCACCAGGTCACCACCTTGATGAGCGACCGCGGCCTGCCGGCGAGCCTGCGCCATATGCACGGCTTTGGCAGCCATACCTACAGCTTCATCAACGCGGCCAACGAGCGCTTCTGGGTCAAGTTCCACTTCAAGACCCAGCAAGGCATCAGGAACTGGACCAATACGGAAGCGGCGAAGGTCATCGGCGAGGACCGCGAGTCGCACCAGCGGGATCTTTACGAGGCCATCGAGCGCAAGGATTTCCCGAAGTGGACGCTCTACGTGCAGGTGATGCCGGAAGCGGACGCGGAGAATACGTCGTACAACCCGTTCGACCTGACCAAGGTCTGGCCACACAAGGACTACCCGCTGATCGAGGTCGGCGTGCTGGAGCTCAACCGTAACCCGGACAACTATCACGCCCAGGTCGAGCAGGCGAGCTTCTCGCCGGCCAACGTCGTGCCCGGCATCAGCCACAGCCCGGACAAGATGCTGCAATTCCGCATCTTCGCCTATGCCGATGCGGCGCGCTATCGGCTCGGCGCCAACCATGAGCACCTGCCGGTGAATGCGCCGAAGTGCCCGGTGCACAACTATCAGCGCGACGGCGCGATGCGCTTCGATGGCAATGGCGGCGGCAGCGTGAACTACGAGCCGAACTCGTTCGGTGGGCCGACACAGGTGCCGTCGGCGAAGGAACCGCCGATGAAGATTTCGGGCGATGCGGATCGCTACGATCATCGCGCCGGCAACGACGATTACACCCAGGCCGGCGATCTGTTCCGGTTGATGAGCGACGACCAGAAGCGCCAGTTGTTCGGCAATATCGCCGCGGCGATGCAAGGCGTGCCGCATGAGATCGTCGAGCGGCAGATGGGCCATTTCGCCAAGGCGGATCCGGCCTATGCCGAAGGCGTGCGCAAGGCGATCGCAAACCTGAGGGGTCCCGCTCCCGAAGGCCGTAGCGTCGAAGAAGTCGCCTGACCGAAGGTGGCGGCCACGGGATACCGGCCTACGCCGGAATGGCGACGACCTGCCTATCCGTCATACCGGCGAAGGACGGTATCCAGTGGCGATCACATCTGGTCTTTGACGAGCTGGATCTGGCGCCGTGCTCTTTTATCCGGGCGCGTCGGCGGGCGGAGAGTGCCTCCACCCATACCTGCGACGCGGCGCCGTTCTCGCTCCGCTTCGCGTACGGCCATACTCTGCGCACTCTCGCGATAAAGCTTCTGCGCCTCGCTCGCCGGCCCACGCTTCTCCGCAAGCCCGAGCACCTCGCAGGTCACCAGCTCCTCGCCACGACTGACCTGAAGGGTATCGCCGACATGAATCGCCTTGGCCGGCTTGCAGGTATCGCCGTTGACTTCGATCTTGCCGCCCTCGATGGCCAGCTTGGCCAGCGAGCGGGTCTTGAAGAAACGTGCCGCCCATAACCAGACGTCGACGCGCACGGGGTGGTCGCGAATATCCATCACAGTCGTTCCAGCAAAAGATTACCCAAGGGAATCGTCGCCAGCGACAACAGGATGCCAGCGCCCAGCACGGTATTGGCCAGCGCCGGTTCCAGTTCGTATTGATCGGCAAGGATCGCCGCCGAGATCATCGGTGCCATCGCCGCCTGCAGGACGCCGACGATCAGGGTCAAGCCGCCGACACCGACGGCAAGGCCGAGCGCGAGGGCGATCAGTGGCGCCAGCAGCAGTTTCCATCCCAATCCGGCGAGCAGCGCACCCGTCTGCCCCGCTTGCAGATGCAGGCGGAACTGCAGACCCACCGAGAACAGCGCCAGTGGGGTCAGGGTCTGGCCAATCTGCACCAGCAGCTTGTCGACCGGTGCCGGCCAGCCGCCGCAGACACCCGCCACGATGCCGACGATCAGGCCGAGGAAGGCGGGAAAGGTGAGGATGCGTCGCGCGACCAGGGCCAGCGATGGCGAACGCCCCGAATACAGCGAGGCGACGACGATACCGCCGGCGGCCAGCAAGGGAAAACAACCGAGCTGGTCGGCGACCACGGCGATACCGAGGCCTGCCTTGCCGTGCATGGCCTCCATCATCGGATAGCCCATGAACGAGGTATTCCCGAGCCCGCAGACCAGGGTCAGGCAACCGATGCGCGCCCGCGACCAGCCGAGCCCGCGGCCCAGGCCGGCGAACAGCCCCCACGCACCGAAGAAGACGATCGCGATCGCCACCACGGGAAACCACAGGTGGCCGTCCAGCGTCACATGGGGAATCGCGCCCATCACCAGCGCCGGCAGCGCGATATTGAGCACCCACCAATTGATTCCCGGCACGATGCCATCGGGCAAACGGCCGAAGCGCCGCGCCAGGATGCCGAGCGAGAGGCAGACGAAGAGGATCAGCAGAGCGGACATGGAAACACGCGTGACGGCAGTGCCGCCAAAGATAGCAGCCCCGTGCCATCTCCTTGGGGGGAGACGGCACGGGCGCTGAAGCACTTAGCCCAACAGCACGCGATTCATCCGTTGCACGAAGGCCGACGGGTCCGGCAACTGCGCGCCCGCGGCGATCTCGGCCTGCTCGAGAAGCAAGGCGGCAAGATCGCCCGCCTTGCCGTCGTCGCCCTCGCCATCCAGGCGCTTGAGCAAGGGATGCGCCGGATTGATCTCCAGGGTCGGCTTCGAATCCGGCATCTCGTGGCCAGCCTCGCGCAGCAGACGGGCCAGATGCGGTGCCATATCGTAATCGGCCAGGGCCAGGCACGAGGGCGAATCGGTCAGGCGTGCCGAAACCCGTACATCGCCGACGCGGTCGCCGAGCAGGGTCTTGATCCGGGCCAGCAGCGGCTCGGCCGCGCGGGTCGCTTCCTCCTGCTTCGCCTTGCCGGCTTCGTCCAGCGGTATCTCGCCCTTGGCCGCATTGCGCAGCGGCTTGCCGGCGTATTCGGTGAGATGGCCGATCATCCATTCGTCGACCCGATCGGACAACAGCAGTACTTCGATGCCCTGCGCCTTCAACGCTTCGAGCTGCGGGCTACCGGCCGCGGCGGCATGGCTGTCGGCGGTGATGAACCAGATCGCTTCCTGACCGACGGGCATGCGGCCGACATAATCGTCGAGCGATACGGTCTGCTCCGCACCTTCGCCTTTCGTCGAGGCGAAGCGCAGCAGCTTCGCGATACGCTCGCGATTGCCGGCGTCCTCGACGATGCCTTCCTTCAGCGTATTGCCGAAGGCTTTCCAGAACGTGGCGAATTTTTCCGGCTCGTCGCGCGACAGTTTCTCGATCAGGTCGAGCACGCGCTTCACGCACGCTGCCTTGATCCGCTCCAGCTGGCGGTTCTGCTGCAGGATCTCGCGGCTGACGTTGAGCGGCAGGTCGTCCGCGTCGACCACGCCACGGACGAAACGCAGGTAATTCGGCAGCAGTTCCTCGGCCGCGTCCATGATGAATACGCGCTTGATGTAGAGCTTCAGTCCCTTGCGCTCGTCGCGCCCACCCATCATCAGATCAAAGGGCGGTTGCGCCGGAAGATAGAGCAGCGTGGTGAAACTCTGGCTGCCTTCGACCCGGTTGTGGGTCCAGGCCAGTGCATCGTTGAAGTCGTGACCGAGCGCCTTGTAGAAGCTCTGGTATTCCTCGTCGCTGATCTCGCTCTTCGGCCGCGCCCACAATGCCGAGGCCGCATTGATGGTTTCCCAGTCCTCGGGATCCGGCTTGCCGTCCTTCTCCTTGGGCAGGCGGATCGGGAAGGCGACATGGTCGGAGTACTTGGTGATGGTCGAGCGCAGCGTCCAGCGATTGAGGAATTCGCTCTCGTCGGCCTTCAGGTGCAAGGTGACCGTCGTGCCGCGTGCGGCGACCTCGACATCGTCCAGGCTGTACTCGCCCTTGCCGTCACTTTCCCACTGCACGCCTTCGGCCGAACCGGCGCGACGCGTGGTCACGGTGACACGATCGGCGACGACGAAGGCCGAATAGAAACCCACGCCGAACTGGCCGATCAGGCGCGCATCGGCCTTCTGCTCACCGGACAAGGCTTCGAGGTAACGACGTGTGCCGGAACTGGCGATGGTGCCGATATTGGCGACGACCTCGTCGCGACTCATGCCGATGCCGTTGTCGCGCACGCTGATCGTGCGCGCGTCCGGATCCCAGGTGACTTCGATGCGCAGTTCCGCATCGTCGGCCGCCAGCGCCGGATCGGCGAGCGACTCGAAACGCAGCTTGTCGCAGGCGTCCGAGGCGTTGGAGATCAGTTCGCGCAGGAAGATTTCCTTGTGCGAGTACAGCGAATGGGTCACCAGGTGCAGGACCTGGGCGACTTCAGCTTCGAATTTGCGGGTTTCTTGGGTCATGGGCTCGGTCGTGATGTGCAGGATCGAAATTACGTTGTAATCAGGCCGCCGATTGCAGGGCGGCGATGCGCTCTTCCAGCGGCGGGTGGCTCATGAACAGGCGCTTGAGGCCATGCGCCAGCGGGCCGGCGATGCCGAAGGCGGCGATGGTCTGCGGCAGGGTCGATTCGCCGTGGTTGGCCGATAGCCGCTGCAAGGCCGACACCATCGCACCGCGACCGGCCAGGCGTGCACCGGCGGCATCGGCACGGAATTCGCGCCAGCGCGAGAAAGCCATGACGATCATCGAGGCGAACAGGCCGAAGACGACCTGCAACACCATCACCACGACGAAATAGCCGATACCGCCGCCACCGTCGCGGTCGCGACCGCCGCTCAGCCAGCTGTCGACCAGCCTGCCGACGATCCGCGCGGCCACGATCACCAGGGTGTTCAGCACGCCCTGGATCAGGGTCAGGGTGACCATGTCGCCGTTGGCGACGTGGCCGATCTCATGGCCGAGCACGGCCGAGACCTGCTCGCGGTCCATCTGCTGCAGCAGGCCGCTGCTGACCGCGACCAGGGCGTTGTTCCTGCTCATGCCGGTGGCGAAGGCATTCATTTCCGGGCCTTCGTAAATCGCCACCTCCGGCATGCCGATGCCGGCCGCCCCCGCATGCGTGCGTACGGTGGCCAGCAGCCAGCGCTCCGTATCGTTTTGCGGCTCGCCAATCACCCGGGCGCCGGTGGACATCTTCGCCATCCACTTGGAGATCGCCAGCGAGATGAAGGCACCGCCCATGCCGAACACGGCGGCGAAAACCAGCAGGCCGCCCAGGCCGACGCCTTGCCGGGCCGCCCAGGCGTCGATGCCGAAGATCTTGCAGACAATGCTGAGCAGGACCAGGACGGCGATATTGGTACCGAGGAACAGAGCGATTCTTAGCATGGCTGTCATCCGGGCAGTCATGGGTGGGAGGGAAAGCATACTGCCAGTCCCTGTTTTTCGGGGCGAAGGCGCCGGTTTCAAGAGCGCTGCAACGCTAAACTTGGCCCCATGACCTACCGCGGACGCTTCGCCCCCTCGCCTACCGGCCTCCTGCACTTCGGCTCCCTGGTCGCGGCGCTGGGCAGCTGGCTGTGCGCGCGGCAGGCCGGCGGTGAGTGGCTGGTCCGCGTCGAGGATATCGATCCGCCCCGCGAGGTGGCCGGTTCGGCGCAGGCGATCCTGGATACGCTCGCTGCCTTCGGCCTCGTCGCGGATATGCCGCCGGTCTATCAATCCCGGCGCGGCGACCTGTACGAAGCGGCCTTCGAGCGCCTGCGCGACGCGGGCCATGTGTTCCCGTGCTGGTGCAGCCGCACCGACCTGGCACCCCAGGACGGCATGCACCGCGATGGCCATTGCGTCGCCGCTCCCGATCCTTCGCGGCCTTGTGCCTGGCGCCTGCGGGTGCCGGACATCGAGGTCAGTTTCGTGGATGCCTTGCAAGGTCCCTTGCGGCAGAACCTCCGGCAGGTCGCCGGCGACTTCGTGATCCGCCGCGTCGAGGGCTATTGGGCCTATCAGCTTGCCTGTGTCGTCGACGACGCCACGCAAGGCATCACCGATATCGTCCGCGGCGCCGACCTGCTCGATTCCACGGCGCGGCAGATTTACCTGCAACGGCTGCTTGGCCTGCCGACGCCGCGCCACCTGCACCTGCCCCTGATCCTCGACGGCAACGGTCGCAAGCTGTCCAAGTCCGCGGCCGATTTGCCGGTGGATCCGGCCGACCCGATGCCGGCCTTACGTCGTGCACTGGCGATGCTCGGCATGGAAAAGGACTGGCGCGACGACATGCCGCAGGCCCTCCTGGCGGCGGCAACCATCGATTTCGACCCGAAACGGCTCCGTCGCAGTAGCCATCTTTATGGCTAAGACGCTATAAGGATCGTTCGTTCCCCATCTTTTCACCCGACATGAGGCAGGCATGACCCAGCGCACCGCACTGGTCACCGGCGGTACCGGTGGCATCGGCACGGCCATCGTGCGTTACCTGGCACGACAGGGTCATCGCGTCGCCGCGAACTATCGCGATGGCGAGCGTGCGGATGCGTGGCTGAAGGTAATGCAGGCCGAAGGGCTCGAGATCATGCTGGTGCATGGCGATGTCTCCGATCCGGTGTCCAGCGAGACGATGATCCGCGAAGTCGAGGCGGCCCTGGGTCCGGTCGAGATCCTGGTCAACAATGCCGGCATCACCCGCGATACCACCTTCCACAAGATGGACTACCTGCAGTGGACCGAAGTGGTGAACACCAACCTCAATGCCTGCTTCAACGTCACCCGTCCGGCGATCGAGAGCATGCGTGAGCGCAAGTGGGGCCGCATCGTGCAGATCAGTTCGATCAACGGCCAGAAAGGCCAGTACGGCCAGGCCAACTACGCGGCAGCCAAGGCCGGCGTGCACGGTTTCACGATTTCCCTGGCGCAGGAGAACGCGCGCTTCGGCATCACCGTCAACACGGTATCGCCCGGTTACGTCGGCACCGACCTGGTAATGGCCGTGCCCGAGGACGTCCGCGCCAAGATCGTCGCCCAGATCCCGATCGGGCGGCTGGGCAAACCGGAAGAGATCGCCCACGCGGTGACCTTCCTGACCTCGGAGGAATCGAGCTGGATCACCGGCTCGAACCTGGCGATCAATGGCGGGCATTACATGGGTTGGTAAGCCATACCACGGTTGCAGGAGCGAACCCTTGTGGGAGCGAACCCAGTTCGCGAGTCCTTTGAGGCCATGACTTCCCCGGTCACCAGCTTTTGAAGGCGTGACGCGAAAGGACTCGCGAACAGGGTTCGCTCCCACGACAGCCGGCGCGCTCCCACGACAGCCGGCGCGCTTTACGCTTTCACCAGCTTCTCGAGCACCTTGCCGACCGCCGCGAACGCGAACGCGCCGGTGACATGCGTTGCCGCACCGAGCCCGCCGCCGCAGTCCAGCTTCAACGCATCGCTACCCGGCGGACGCACGCCACAGACACTGCCGTCGGGCTGTGGGTAGCGCACGTTCTGCATCGAGTAAACCGCCGAAACGCCGAAGAAGCGATCCTTGTTCCGTGGGAAACCGTGTTCCTGGCGGAGCTTCTTGCGGATCGTGCTGAGCATGGCGTCGTGTTCGGTACGCGACAGATCGCGCACGCGGACCAGGGTCGGATCGGTGCGTCCGCCGGCCGCACCCACGGTCACCAGGGGCAACTTGCGGCGACGGCACCAGACCACCGTCTCTATCTTCACGTTCAGCGCGTCGCAGGCGTCGAGCACCACGTCGTAACCGCGGTCGAGCAAGTCGTCCATCGACGAGGTGGTCAGGAAGCGCTCGATCGCCTCCAGGCGGATCGCCGGGTTGATCGCGTGCGCGCGCTCGGCGATCACCCCGACCTTGGGCTTGCCGTACTGGCCGTCCAGGGCATGCAGCTGACGATTGGTATTGGACAGGCAGACATCGTCCGCGTCGATCAGGGTCAGCCGGCCGACCCCGCTGCGCGCCAGCGCCTCGGCCGCCCACGAGCCGACGCCACCGATGCCGATCACGCACACATGCGCATCGGCCAACCGGTCGAGACTGCCCACGCCATACAGGCGCTCGATACCGGCAAAACGCCCGGCGCGTGCAGCGGTGCTCATATCGTGCGGTCTCTCCCGTAAAATCAACGAATTGTCTCATATTGAAAGAATCGGCCGCTCGGCTATCCTGCCGGTGTCGATTCGGGGAATCCCAGATGCGCTCTTTGCTGTTGCTGGTGCTCGGCCTGATCCTTGGCGCCATGGGGGCGACGATGGTCGTCAATATGCTGCGCCAGCGCGACGCCTATCCACGCTCGGTGATGACGGTGATGGGCCACCACGCCGCCGCCCTGCACCTGGCCCTGCGTGCCCGCCAGTGCGATGCCGCGCCGAGCGCGACCCATCTGGCCCGGATGCAGGCGATGACCGGGGAGATCCTGCCGGCCTTCCCGGACATGGATGCACCGTTCAGGGACGGCGTCGACAAGCTGCGCCAAGCGATCGGCGCAGCGATGACGGCGGCGCCCCGCGACTGCCCCGCCCTGCAACAGGCACTCAAGCCGATCGACGATGCATGCGACGCCTGCCACCGGCAATACCGTTGAGCGTCGTCGCGCAGGACACCCCGTGAACGGCGGACCGCCCGACCCGCGCTCGCGGCGCCCGCTCCGTGTGGTCCGCATGCAGGTGTGGCTGTTCCTGCGCGCGATGGCGCGCTTCGAAACCACGATGTTCACCCGCACGCGCTACTCGCAGCCGAAGATGGTGGCGATCGGCGTGGTCGGCTGCTTCAGCCTGGCGATCTACTATCCGGTCTGGGCCTTCCTGTTCCCGCAGCCCTATGAAAACCTGCCCTTGCGCCTGGCCTGCAGCGCGGTCTTCATCCCGCTGGCCCTGTTGCCCTGGTGGCCACGGCGGTGGCGCGCGTACCTGCCGACGTACTGGTACATCGCGATGACGCTGAGCATGCCGTTCTTTGTCGGCTACATGACGTTGCGCAACGGCACGCCGGCATGGCTGATGACGCACCTGGCGGTGATCATGCTCCTGATGATGCTTTTCGACGTGGCCAGTTTCGTCATTGTCTTCATCGTCGGCAGCCTGGTCGCCACCGCGGCCTACCTGGTCGCGCCACATGAGCCCCTGCGCACCGAGGCGATGATCGAGTACATCCCGCTGATGCTGTTCGCGATGATGGGCGGTGCGGTCTGTTCGGTGTCCTCGACCATGGCCGAACAGGCCCGCCTGGATGCGCTGACCGCCGCATCGAACAACATCGCCCATGAGCTGCGTACCCCGCTGGGTTCGCTCAGGATCGCCGCCAAGGCGATCGGCCGGTTCCTGCCCGACCTCGTCCGCAGCCACCAGCTGGCCCAGGACAACGGCCTGGATGTGCCGGAGATCCGCGACATCCACCTCCAGGCGCTGGACCGCAGCGTCGGCGTGATGGAGCGCGAAGTCACCTATTCCAATACCATCATCGACATGCTGCTGCTCGCCGCCCGCCCCATCGGCGAGGTTCCGCTGGTGCCGCTGTCGGTCCGCGAATGCCTGGAACAGGCCTTGCAGCGCTATCCTTACGGCTCGCGCGACGAACGCGAGCGTGTCGCCGACCTCCCCGCGGGCGATTTCACCGTTTTAGCCTCGGAAAGCCTGCTGGTGCATGTGGTCTTCAACCTGATACGCAATGCCCTCCACCATATCGGCCGGGCGGGCAAGGGTGAAATCACGATCGCCGTCGAAACCGGCCCGAAATCCAACCGTATCCTCGTCCACGATACCGGCCCCGGCATCCCGCCCGACGTGCTGCCGCGAATCTTCGACCGCTTCTATTCACACGCGGACGACGATCATGGCGTGGCAGGGCTTGGCATAGGGCTCGCTTTTTCCCGCGCCGCGATGGAGCATATGGGCGGGGCGATCACCTGCCGCTCCCGCTGGGGGGAATTCACCGAGTTCACCCTGACCTTTCCCATTCCGGATATCGACCGGCAGTCATGACGTTCAACGCGCAGGGCGATATCCAGCCCTTCCATTTCCCGACCACGACGGTTCTGGTCGACGATCACGAGGAATACCTCGACGTCGTCCCGTTGCTGCTCGACCCGATGCTGCGCGTGCGCACCTTCAGCTCGCCACGGACCGCCCTGGCCACCCTGGGCAACAACGGCAGCCGGCCGGTGCCTGGCGGCGGCTGGCTGTACCGCTGGAAGGACCGGCCGTCGGAAACCAAGGAACTGATCGCGCTGGACATCGATTCGATCCACCGGGTGGTCTACGATCCGGAGCGTTTCGCCGAGGTCTCGGTGGTGGTGGTCGACCAGGTGATGCCGGAAATGGACGGTATCGCCTTCTGCAAACGCCTGCCCAACGCGCATGTCGGGAAGATCCTGCTGACCGGCCGCGCCGACGACGCGACCGCGATCGATGCGTTCAATTCCGGGGTGATCGACCGTTTCATCCGCAAGAGCGACCCTCTGGCGATCGAGAAGCTGCAGACCGCCATCGTCGAACTCCAGCGCCGCTATTTCGAGCGCGCCAGCGCCTTCGTCGCCGAAACCCTGGCCCTGGGCAATTTCCGTTTCCTGCGCGACCCGGCCTTTCGCGAGGTCCTGCAAAGCGTCGCGGCGACCTTCCAGCCGGTGGAGTGCTATGTGCACTGCAATCCCAACGGCCTGTTGCTGATCGATGCCTGGGGTATCGGCCGGTTCCTGCTGGTGCAGACCGACGAGGACCTGCGCACGCATTACGAGATCGCCTCCGACCTCGGCGCCCCGCCGCCGGTCCTGGAGGCCATCCGCGGCGGCGACATGTTGCCCTGGTTCCCGACCCGGGACGGCTACTTCCACGCGGGGATCATCAACCCGGAAGTCCACCTGTATCCGGCCACCGCGGTTTCCGGCGAGCAGTGGTACTACTACTCGTTGATTGACGAGGTCGAGCGGTTCAGGCTGCAACATGTGAAGTCATATCGAAGCTGGCTGCGCGAGCAGGACCTGAACGCGCTGGTCGAGCACCCCCCGCGGGCCCTCTGAGCTCGAGCCGACATATTCCCTGACGCGCGCTACTGACACGCCCGTAACGCCGCCAGCGTATAAGCCTACCTATATCGGCGGCCTCCGGCCGCGCGCCTGACGGTCCGGCTGGGATGCCGCGGAAACGCGCACCATGCCCATGCCCTTCGGATTTTCCACCGCACGCGGTGGAACCTCGTGCGTGGCCGCCTGTCCGCGGGCACGCGCGTTCTTGCAGGGATGCATCCCTACCCGAGACCTCAGAGGCCGATATGACACATGTTTCCGTACTGCACCCGATTGCCCCCGCACCGTCCCTGCCCGACTTCGTCGCGGCGCGGGTCGATGCCTTCCACAACCGGCGCGTCGCCATCGACTGGGGTGGCCGCCATATCCTGCGCGGGCGCAAACCCCGGGCCGGCGACCTGCTCCTGCAAAGCAACGATTACCTGGCCATCGCCGGCCATGAGGCGATCATCGAGGCCCAGCGGACCTCGCTGACCGAGGGCGGCCTCGGCATGATGATGTCCGCCCTGTTCAATCAGCACGAGGACGACCCGATGCATCGGCTGGAGGCCGACCTGGCACGCGCCGTCGGCAGCGAGACCGGCATCCTCGCCCAGTCCGGCTTCGCGGCCAACGTCGGCCTGATCCAGTCCATCGCCGGCGAGCGGATTCCGGTTTACATCGACATGCTCGCCCACGCCTCGCTGTGGGAAGGCATCAAGAGTGCCGGCGCGAAGGCGGTGTCGGTGCTGCACAACGACCTGTCCCACCTGGAACGCCAGGTGCTGCGCAACGGTCCTGGCGTGATCGTGGTCGATTCGGTCTACAGCACCAATGGCAGTCTTTCGCCGATCGCGGAAATCGCCGATCTCGCACAGGCCCAGGGCTGCGTCTTCGTCGTCGACGAGTCCCACTCGCTGGGTACGCATGGCGGCCGCGGGGAAGGCCTGGTCGCCAGCATGGGGCTGAACGACCGTGTCCACTTCATTACCGCCAGCCTGGCCAAGGCGTACTGCTCGCGCGCCGGCTTCATCGCCTGCACCCACCGCTTCAAGGATTATTTCGGCTGCGAGGCGCTGCCGGCGATCTTCAGTTCGTCCCTGCTTCCCCATGAGATCGCCGGGCTGGGCGCGGCGCACCGGGTGATCCAGGGCGAAGGCTGGCGCCGTACCCGCTTGCAGCAGATCACCCACTACGTGCGCGACGAACTGACCCGGCTGGACTATCCGATCGGCGACGGTACCGAACAGATCGTCGCCTTCGAGGCGGGCGTCGAAATCCTTACCGGCAAGGTGCGGGACATCCTGGAGGAAAACGGCATCTTCGGCTCGGTATTCAGCGCACCGGCGACCACGGCCAATCGCTCGCTGCTGCGCCTGACCCTCAATGCGGGCATGAGCGACGCGGATGTGGAAAAGCTGGTGTCGGTGTGCGCGCGCGTGCGTGGCGAGCTCGACCTGCCTTCATGGAGCGCCAGCCGTCGTGCACGACGCGGCACGACGGTCGCCGAGACGCTGGAAAATGTTGCCTGAGTGACGAAGCGCCGCCATCCCGTCGCGGTCGGGTCAGAGCCGGACCCGGCCGCGCAGGATGTCCCAGAACATGACCCAGTCGCCCATCAGGCTGTAAAGCGGATGGCGAAAGGTGGCCGGGCGATTTTTCTCGAAGACGAAGTGACCGATCCAGGCGAAGCCGTAGCCACCGACCAGCGCCAGCAGCAACCAGGCGACGTTGCCTGTCGCCAGCAGCAGGCCGAGTGCGACAAGCACCACCCAGCTGCCGGCGAAATGCAGGCGCCGGCTGCGTACGTCACGGTGTTCGCCCAGGTAATACGGGTAGAAGTCACCGAAGCTTTTGAACTGCGCCATGACGATGCCCTCGCGATCAGTCCGGCAGGGGAATGTATTCGCCATCGTCGCCCGGGACGGTGGCGAAACGTTGCGCGGCCCAGTCCGCCTTGGCCTGCTCGATGCGTTCCTTCGAACTGGACACGAAATTCCACCACAGGTGCCGTTCGCCATCGAGTGGCGCGCCACCGAACAACATCACCGTCGCCGCCGACCGGGCCACCAGCAAGGGCGGCTCGCCACCGGCCTGCACGGCCATCTGCAGGGGTTCGAGTTCGAGATCGTCGAGCGCGACGTTGCCCTCGATGACGAACACGCCACGCTCGGCATGATGCGCCGGCAGGGACAGCGAACTGCCCGCCGTCATCCTCGCCTGGATGAAGAACATCGGCGCGAATACCTTGACCGGCGAGCGCTCGCCATAGGCATCGCCCGCGATCACCGTCAGGTGCACGCCATCGCGTTCCACTATCGGCAACTCGGCGGCACCGTGATGATGGAACTCCGGGTCAACCTCTTCCGCCTCATGCGGCAGCGCGACCCATACCTGGATCCCATGCAGGGCCTCGCCGCGTTCACGCGGTTCCGGCGGCGTGCGCTCCGAGTGCACGATGCCGCGTCCCGCGGTCATCCAGTTCACATCGCCCGGGTGGATATCGACCATCGAGCCCAGGCTGTCGCGATGCCGGATGGCACCGGCGAACAGCCAGGTTACCGTGGCCAGGCCGATATGCGGGTGGGGGCGGACATCGAGTCCGTCGCCGGGACCGAAGGCCACCGGACCCATCATGTCGAAGAACACGAAGGGGCCGACATGCCGCGCGGCAAGCTGCGGCAACATGCGCCGCACCTTGAATCCGGAACCCAGGTCGCGCTCCCTGCCTTCGATAAGTACCGCCTGCTCGCTCATATGCCGACCTCGCCAATCACCAACCGCGAGCGTACTGCTTCGGCGGCTCGATGGGACCCCCAAGGACCCCGGCGCCGCAGCCAGGCACCGTCATGGAAGGCCTTGGCGCGACGCGCGCGGAACCGCACGGACGTCATCGTCGAGCCAGCCGACAATGGCCGCGGCGACCGCGCCCGGCGTCTTCATCCAGGCGAAATGGTCCGCCACGGGATTGCCCGGATCGGCCGGCGAGACCACACGCAGCGTGCGCGGTGCCGCGGGCATCTTGTCCAGCAGCCACGCCAGCGATGACGCCGGCACCAGCCAGTCGTCGCGAAAACGCAGGCCCAGCACCGGCTTGCGCTGGGTTGCCAGGGCGGCCTCGAGATCGGCATCGAGCCCCTCCGCCGCATAGCGCCCGCTTCGCCCGCTGCGTGACCAGTCGGCGATGACACCGCGCGCCTCATTGCCGCCGAAACCGATCCGCCGGCCGGGAAGATGCCCTGCCGCCGCGGCCAGCAAGGGCGCAGCGGCATAGGCCGCATAAATCCTGCGGCGATGGGGAAAGGTTCGCCAGTAGGGGGCGCCGCTGGCGACCAGGGCGACAGCATCGAAATCGTCGTGGATGGAAGCGAACACCGAGGCCAGTTGTCCGCCGAGGCTGTGCCCGCCGATCAGGCAGGCGGCGTGCGGCAAGGCCTTCCTGGCCGAGGCGAAACTGGCCGGCAAATCGCAGGCGAGCAGCTCGCGATAGCCCCAGTCCGATCGCCATCCGGCACGACGGTCGCTCGAGCCGATACCGCGCCATTCGTGCAGCGCCACGGCGATGCCAAGGCCAGCCAGCTCACGGGCCAGCGGCAGGTAACTCCTGGCCGGCACGCCCATCGCAGGCAGCCAGAACAGCAGCCGGCTCGCTTTTCCCGCTTCCGGTTCGACCAGTTGGAGTTCGGCGCGGGCGCCATCGGCGGCCATCACTGGCAGGACCGACAGCGTCGCGGTTTCGGGCGCTCGGGAGATCGATTCGGTCATGGGCACGCCGGAAAGAAAAAAAAAGCCGGACGTTGCCGTCCGGCTTCAGATACGAGGATCGCCGTCAGAGCGGCGTGACTTCCTCGGCCTGCGGGCCTTTCTGGCCCTGGGTTACCTTGAAGGTGACCTTCTGGCCTTCCTGCAGCGACTTGAAGCCGGAACCCGCGATCGCGCGAAAATGCACGAAAACATCGGGGCCGCTCTCGCGGCTGATAAAGCCGAATCCTTTGGCGTCGTTAAACCATTTCACTGTACCTGTCTCACGATCCGACATGACTCACACTCCGATCCGTACGTAACTCCAGACAAACCGACCCGAGATGGAACCAGGGAGGCCGGCGACTTACTGGGTATGCAGGACCGGGGTGAAGCGATGGAGCGGATACGTCTCGCAGCATCGGGCCACTCGCGTGACCGAGCAAACACAGTGGTTGAATCATAACGGATTTTGCGCTACGTGCTGTAGGGGAACCCCTACAGGTCCGCCTGGCCGGATTTCGGACAAAAAAAACCCGGCTTGCGCCGGGTTTTTTCCGAAAGACCGTGGCTACTCAGGCAGCCTGGACTTCTTCAGCCTGCAGGCCCTTCTGGCCATTGACGACCTTGAACGTGACCTTCTGGCCTTCCTGCAGCGACTTGAAGCCGTTGCCCTGGATAGCGCGGAAGTGCACAAACACGTCCGGGCCAGAATCGCGGCTGATGAAGCCAAAGCCCTTGGCGTCGTTGAACCACTTGACGGTGCCGATCTCACGATCCGACATAAAACACTCCAATCCGAATTTTTACTTGAGACATACCGACCGGAATGGCCGGCGTATTACTACAGCAGATTTGTTATGCCGCAGCGACTTCGTCAGCCTGCAGGCCTTTCTGGCCCTGCACAACCTTGAAGCTCACTTGCTGGCCTTCGACCAGACTCTTGAAACCGCTGCCCGTGATCGCGCGGAAATGCACGAAAACGTCTGGGCCGTTATCACGGCTGATGAAGCCGAAGCCCTTGGCATCGTTGAACCATTTGACGGTGCCTAGTTGGCGGTCCGACATGCTTTACCACTCCTGAAACTAAAGACTCAACCGCCACCGGGGCGACGGCCGACTTACTGGGTGTGCTAAGGAACGCGAGGGGCGAAGCGATGTAGCGGATCGCGGATCAGCGGCATCGGGTCAACGTTACTCTGGTGACCCTGGCAGACACAGTGGGCCGATCATAACCCTAGTTTGGCCAAATTGCGAAGAAAACATGTTGCAATTCGTGACGAACCGGGCTTTTTTCACATAAAGACACTTTTTTCACCCCGTTTGACTCCATGCTTCGCCCCGTGACGACGGGTAGCGGCAGGTCCATCTGGCCTGGACGCCGCCCGTCACCCGCACCATAACGCAAAGGGGAGCCCAATGAAAAACCGACTCGTCCGTACCTTGTCGCTGGTCGCCGCCTGCGGCCTCGCCATCGCCGGCTGCGCCGACAAGCCGACCCGTGGCACGCCCACACCGGTCGCCCACCCCGTCACCGGCACCACGCCGGCACCGACGACCCGGACCGCGGGCACGTCCCACGGCACAACCAAGCCGGCGACGCCACGCAGCGCCGCCGCCGAGGCGCTGCCAGCCAATACCGGGATCGCCTCCTGCGACAACTACCTGGCCAGCTACAAGAGCTGCCACCGCGTCGCCGGGATCTACCGGACCGACGAGATCGACTCCCGCTACGACATGATGCGGACCACCCTGCTCCGCGATTCGAAGGACGACGATATGCGGCCCCAGCTGGATGCGCGCTGCAGCTCGCTCGCCACCCAGCTCAAGCAGGCCCTGCACGGCAAATCCTGTGCCCAGGACGAGCCGGCGAGTGCGTCCACCGCCGAGAAGTAGCGTTTTGGACGCGCCGGGATAGCCCGGTGCGTCCGCTCACTCCCTCAAGGACCGCCTGAGCAGGCCGGCGAAACTTTTCGGATCGCTACGCCCCACGGTCACGGCGGGCGTCCCATGCCAATTCGCCATCTCCCGCAGCGCCCCGGCCACCGCGTCTGCCAGCACCTCGTCCGCGACAACGTCTGGTTCGAGCCAGATCGCCTTGACCTCGAACCGCCCGTCGGCCCGATGGGCCTTGGCATCCAGCCGCCCGACCAGGCGACCACCGTGCAGGATCGGCAACGAGTAGTAGCCGTAGCGACGCTTCGGTGCCGGCGTATAACACTCGATCGTGTACTCGAAATCGAACATCGCCAGCACCCGTGCGCGATCCCAGACCAGGGGATCGAACGGTGAAAGCAGGCTCGTTCGGCTCGCGCGCAATCGTCCGGCGGCGGCACGCGTCGCCAGTTCCCCATGCTCAGGGTGGACATAGGCCTTGTCCGGCCAGCCCTTCACGGCGACCTCCAGCAGGCTGCCGTCCGCGACCAGCGCGAGGAGCTCCTTATCGTCCACGCGCGGTTTCAGCCGGAAATAGTCCGCGATCCACCGCGCACGGGTGATGCCGAGCGCGCGCACGCTTTGCTCGATGAAATGACGACGCACGCTCGACGGTTCCGGCAACGGCGCGTCGAGTGAGCGGTGCCCGGCAAGCACTCGCCCGGCAAGATCGTAGACACGCTGGAAGCGTTCGCGCCGAAGCACCATCAGCTCACCCATGGCGAACCATGCTTCGAGCCAGCGTTTCTCCGGCTTCCATGCCCACCAGCCGGTACTGCCCGCGCCGACGGCATGTTCGAAGTCCGCGGCGCGCATCGGCCCCTGGATGCGGATCCGTTCGAGCAAGGCGTCCATGCCTTCGCGATGCTCGGCGTGCATGCGCGCCGCATGTCGCGACGACCAGTGGCCGCCGCGCTGCTCGCGAAAGGCGCGATGCCAGGGGTAGTCGGCGGCGGTGACGAAACAGGCTTCATGCGCCCAGGTCTCGGCAAGGTCGCCGCCGGCCAGGGCATCCTCCAGCCAGTGCAAGGGGTAGTTGCCGAGTCGCGAGAACAGCACGAGATACGGACTGCGCGCGACCACGTTGATGGTATCGATCTGCAGCATCGCCATGCGCGCGACACAGGCGGCGATATCCGCCGCGCGCGCGCGACGTCGCGGCGGCGCGAGCAGTCCCTGCGCGCCCAGTTGCAGCAGGCGTGCCTGATGGGGCGTGAGGACGATCATGGCTGACGTGTACCGGGCGTCTTCTGCATGTCAGGGAGAGGTGGAGGTGAAAAAAGGTTGTGCGGCCATTCCATCTTCCCTTGCTAGCGTTCGCTTGTGTTCTTTCCGGAGGGACGATTATGAAAGCAACCGCACTCACCGTGCTCGCCGGCAGCCTGCTGTTCGCTGGCGCCGTCATGGCCCAGGCCGATCCGCAGGTACCACCGCAGCCGATTCCACCACCGCCCGGCTCGCAGCCGTTACCCCCGCCACCCGGCGCGCCCCTGCCGCCGCCCTCCTCGCAACAACCCCTGCCGCCACCACCACCGGACGCGCCATTACCGCCATCGGGGTCACAACCGATGCCGCCGCCCCCGCCGGCCACCGATAGCCCGCCACCGCCGCCGATGCCAGGCGCTACCGCCGGCGCGGGTAGCAAATCGATGAATACGCCACGCGGCGAGGTCACCGTGAACAATGCGGCGAACCCGCAGCCACCGACCGGACCGGCACCGGACTTCGCCCAATTGGCGCAGAACGGCAGGTTCATCACCGAAGCCCAGGCGTCTGCCTACCCGATGCTCGCCAACGACTTCCAGTACGCCGACAGCAATCGGGACGGTCGTATCTCGAAGGCCGAATACACGCGCTGGCTGGGGCATTGACCCCGGGGCTGGGAACGCATGAGGCGTTCCCAGCCTGTACGGGGCGTTCATCCTTGCGAAACCGTCACATCCTTCGAAGGTAAACTTCACGACCTCGCGGCGCAGGGCCGCGAAGGGAGGGAGTGGATCGAATGAAGCGACTGACCGCGGCGTCGGCCATCGGCGTGATGGCTTGCCTGAAATTGTCTGCGGCCCTGGCCCAGAATCCCGATCCGATGGATATCCGCGCGTGCAGCGCGATCGAAACCGATGCCCAGCGCCTGGCCTGCTACGACAAGTCGGTCGGCCGGCAGAACATGCCCGCGGCGGAAAAGAAAAGCGACAAGGGTGCCGAGGCTGCCCTGGCACTCCGCCATGAAGGTCCGCGCGAAAGTCCAGGCGAAAGGCCGCTGTCGTTGCTGGACAGCCGCTGGGAACTTTCGCAGGAAAGCAAGCTGGGTACCTTCAACCTGCGCGGCTACAAGCCGACCTACGTGCTCCCGGTCTTCGTCACCAACAACCAGAACAACATGCCGTCGAGCCCGGCGCCGGACCATACGGTCACCACGCCTCAGGACCTGCAGAAGACCGAGGCGAAGTTCCAGCTGAGCCTGAAGACCAAGGTCTGGCAGAACATCTTCGGCGACAACGGCGACCTGTGGTTCGGTTATACCCAGTCCTCAAGATGGCAGGTCTACAACAAGGAACTGTCGCGGCCGTTCCGCGAGACCAATTACGAACCCGAAGCCCTGCTCGTCTTCAATACGAATTACAGCATCCTCGGCTGGAACGGGCGCCTGGTCGACTTCGGCGTGAACCATCAGTCCAACGGCCGTGGCGATCCGCTGTCGCGAAGCTGGAACCGCGTGGTTGCCGATGTCGGCTTCGAACGCGAAGGCTGGACCGTCATGCTGCGTCCGTGGTGGCGCATCCCCGAGGACGCCAAGACCGACGACAACCGCGATATTTCCGATTACATGGGCCGCGGCGAAGTACAGGTCGTGCGGGAATGGAACGCCAACGAGTTCGGCCTGACGGCACGCCACTCCTTCCGCACCGGCGATCGTTCGCATGGCTCGCTGCGTTTCACCTGGAGTTTCCCGGTGGCCGGCAACCTGCGCGGCTACATGGAAGTCTTCAACGGTTACGGCGAAAGCCTGATCGACTACAACCATCAGGCAACGTACCTGGGTATCGGTATCTCGCTGCTGGACTGGTACTAACCCAGCCAGCGCGCCTTGCTGCCGGTGAGGATTTTCAGCATCTGCCCGCGCGCGCCGGGCAGGTTGCCGAGCGGGCCGAACATCAGGTCGCGCCACCAGCCAAGCAGCGCGTGATCGGACTGGAACAACGGGGTCAACCAGAGACTCATGAACTGATAAACGCCGAGGTGGTCGCGTCGCATCCGGCGGTAGGTATCGAGCGCACTGGCAAGATCGTCCGCGCCGGAAAGCGCGTCGGCCAGCGCCGCCGCATCCAGCAAGGCCATGTTCACGCCCTGACCCAGTTGCGGGCTCATCGCGTGCGCGGCATCACCGATCACCACCAGCCGGCCATGGTCCGGGCGGCGCAGCACGACATCGCGATAACGCGCCCTGTGCAATTGCGCGGCGGAAGTCAGATGAGCGGTCAACGCATGGGCTTCGGGCCACAGTTCGGCGAGGCGTCCGCGCATCGCCGCCACCGCGGCATCGTCGAACGCATCGACGTCGGCACCCGGCAGGCTGAAGAAATAGGTCAGCCAGTTCCCTTCGCGGTCGGGCCGACGCCCCACCGGCAACAGGCCGATCATCTCGCGCGTGCCCGCATAGCGTTGGTGCAGTTGATCCATATGCGGCCAGTCAGCCGCGGGCAGCAGGCACCAGACGGCGCCCCATGGATAGATGGTTTCTCGCTTCAGGTCGGTGGTGCAGGCCTTGCGCAGGACCGAGTGCGCGCCGTCGGCGGCGATCGCCAGATCGTACGGGCCGTGTTCGTTGCCCTGGCTGTCGGTGAGCATGCCGCGCGATTCATCCCAGCTGGCAATGCGCACGCCGGCATGGATACCGCCGGCATCCGGCCACGCATCGCGAAGCAGGGTGAACAGCGCGCCGCGGGTCATGCCCAGGCCGAAGCAGTCCGCGCGATGGTCGCTGTAGCGCATCGCCATCACCGCCCGTCCGCGCGGCGTCCGGCCGTGCAATGCATCGATCCGCTGGCCCATCGCCAAGGCCCGTTCATGCAGGCCGAGCCGGGCAAGCACGGCAAGACCCGTCGGCTGCAAAAGAAATCCCGCGCCGACCGGGCCGGGCGCGGGACTCTGTTCGAAGACGCTGACCCGGTGGCCCTGTGCGGATAGCAACAGGGCCGCGGCCTGGCCGGCGCTGCCATAGCCGACAATGGCGACGTTCAGTGCGAGCGCCGCCACGGGGCGGGCTTAGTGGTGGTGACCGCCCGCGCCGTGCACGTGACCGTGCTGGCGCTCTTCCTCGGTGGCATCGCGCACTTCGGTGATCTCGACGTCGAAGTGCAGGGTCTGGCCGGCCAGCGGATGGTTGCCGTCGACGGTGACGTTATCGCCATCGATCGAGGCGATGGTCACATTGATGCTGCCCTGCGCGTTGCGGCCCTGGAACTGCATGCCCGGCTGCAGGTCCTCGACACCCTGGAAGGCTTCGCGCGGCACGATCTGCACGAGTTCCTGGTGGCGGACGCCATAGCCCTCCTCGGGCACGACATCGACCTTGAGCTGCTCGCCGGCCGCGCGGCCGGCCAGCGCGTTCTCAAGGCCCGGCACGATCTGGCCGGAGCCATGGATATAGGCCAGCGGTTCGCGACCTTCGGAGCTGTCGATGACCTGCCCTGCGTCGTCGGTCAGCGTGTAATGGAAGGAAGCGACGGAACCCTCGGCAATCTGCATGGAAATCTCACTGCTGGTTGATATGAAAAGCGCCGTCCCGAATGAAGGCGCCGGCGACTAGGCTAGGGGAGGCTCCGCGTGACTGCAAATCCGGCGTCGTCGGACGCTTGCAGCTGCGCCTGCGCGCGGGCTACGGTGGACCCGCACCGCGCCGACGCCAGCCAAGGAAAGCCCGCCCCGATGAAACGCCTCGCCGCCCTGCTCCTGCTTACCCTGGCCGGCGCCCCGGTACTCGCGCAATCGGCCCTCGCCCAATCAACCCTGGGCGAACGCATCGACCAGCATATCGGCCAGCCGCGCTTCGCCGCAGCGTCCTGGGGTATCGAGATCGTTTCGCTGCGCTCGGGTCGGGTGGTCTACGCGCACGATGCGGACAAACTGTTGCTGCCGGCCTCGACGACCAAGCTCTACACCGCGGCGCTGGCACTGGAAACCTTCGGTGCGGACTACCGCATTCCCACCCAGTTGCGCGCTAGTGGCGGGGTCAGTGGCGGTCGTCTCGGCGGCTCGCTGATCCTGGTCGGGCACGGCGACCCGACCCTTGGCGTCGAGCCGGCGACCCAGGATTGGCCGGACCGCTTCGCCGACGCGCTCAAGGCGCAGGGCGTGCGCGAGGTGGGCGGCGACCTGATCGCCGACGACAGCTATTTCGCGACGCCCGTGGCCGGCAGCGGCTGGGAAGCGATCGACCTGCAGAGCTATTTCGCGGCGACGCCGTCGGCCCTGAGCATCGACGAAAACGTGGTCGAGGTCACGGTCGCCCCCGGTGCGGCCCCGGACCGTGCCGCCCGGATCGGCTTCGACCCGGCCGACGCGGCGATGCCCCTGGTCAACCGGCTGGTGACGAGCGCGGCGGGAAGCCGGGCCGACCTCAACCTGTATCGCAGCCCTGGTGCGCCCACGCTTTACGCCTTCGGCGGGATTCCCGCCCGCGCCCCGGCACAACGTTTCCGGCTGAGCGTTGCCGATCCCGCCCTGCTCGCCGGCGAGCGGCTGATGCGCGCCCTGGCCGGCCGCGGCATCCGTATCGACGGACGCGTTCGCTCGCTGCACTGGCCGGCCACCGATCCACTGAGCGGCCGGATCGACCTGCCGCTGATCGCCGAGGCGCTGTCGCCGCCGCTGGCCGAGATCGTGCGCAGCGGACTGAAACGGTCGCAGAACCTGTACCTGCAAAACCTGTTGCTGCTGACCGGTGCCAGGATGCAGGCCAGCGATGCGCAAGGCGATACGCCAGCCAGCGGTTTCGTTACCACCGAGACCTGGGGTATCCGCGCCCTTAATGCGATGCTGGACCGGATCGGCATCAGCCCGTCGGCGACCCTGCTCGAGGAGGGCACCGGGCTGTCCAGGCGCGACCTCACCACGGCCGGCGCGCTGACCAAGCTGCTCGTGCATATGGACACCCAGCCGTCCGCCGCGGTCTTTCGCGACGCCCTGCCGGTGGCCGGCATCGACGGCTCGCTGATGTGGCGCATGAAGAACACGCCGGCCGAAGGCAACGTGCAGGCGAAGACCGGCAGCATGGCCTACGTACACGCGCTGGCCGGCTACGTCACCGACGCGACGGGCGAGCGCTATGCGTTCGCGATCATGCTGAACAACTACCAGCCGCCGGCACGTGGCGCCGGCGTGCCATCGCCGAGCGCCGATGTCGATGCGATCGCGACGATCCTGGCGGGTTCCAAGGCTCCCTAGCCAAGCATGGCGTCGACATCCCTGCCGATCTTCTCCGGGGTATCGGTCGGTGCGTAACGGCGGACGACCTTGCCCTCGGCGTCGACCAGGAACTTGGTGAAGTTCCATTTGATCGCCTCGCTGCCGAGGATGCCCTTGCCTTCGCTCTTCAACCACCGGTAGAGCGGCGCGGCATGTTCACCGTTGACATCGACCTTGGCGAACATCGGGAAGGTGACATCGTAGGTGAGCGAGCAGAAATTCTTGATCTCCGCTTCGTCGCCCGGTTCCTGGTGGCCGAACTGGTCGCAGGGGAAACCGAGGACCTCGAAGCCCTTCGCATGGTATTCCCGGTAGAGCGCCTCCAGCCCGGTGTACTGCGGGGTGAAGCCGCACTTCGAGGCGACATTGACGACCAGCAGGGGCTTGCCCCGGTAGGCGTCCAGTGAGCGCTCGTTGCCGTCGATGTCGCGGGCGGAGAAATCGTAGATGCTGGTCATCGCTCGAACCCTGGTCAGGACAGCGTCCGATTGTAGGCGGCACCGCGTAGAAAAGCATGAAGCGTCCCGATGCGCCGTCACGCTACACTCGGGACCGTCTTCCCCGCCGCCGAGCCCCCGTGATCCAGTTCGCCGCCGTCAGCAAGTCCTACCGCGTCAACGGCAAGGACATACCCGCCCTGCACCCTACCGACCTCAGCATTGCCCAGGGAGAGGTATTCGGCATCATCGGCCACTCCGGCGCCGGCAAATCGACCCTGATCCGGCTGATCAACCTGCTCGAACGGCCCACCGGCGGCCGGGTACTTATCGAAGGCGCCGACGTCACCGGCATCGAGGGCGCGGCACTGCGCCGGATGCGCAGCGGCATCGGCATGATCTTCCAGCATTTCAACCTGCTGTCCTCGCAGACGGTCGCGGCCAATGTGGCTTTTCCGCTGCGCATCCATGGTTCGCTGGACGAGAAAGCCATGGCCGCGCGCGTAAGCGAGCTGCTCGACCGCGTCGGCCTCACCGAACATGCGGATAAATACCCCGCCCAGCTTTCCGGCGGCCAGAAGCAGCGGGTCGGCATCGCCAGGGCGCTGGCCAGCAAGCCGTCGATCCTGCTCTGCGACGAGGCCACCAGTGCGCTCGACCCGCAGACCACCGCCTCGGTGCTCGAATTGCTCGGCGACATCAACCGCGAACTCGGCCTGACCATCGTCCTGATCACCCATGAGATGGATGTGATCCGCCGCGTCTGCGACCGCGTCGCCGTGCTCGATGCCGGTCGCATTGTCGAAAGCGGGACGGTCGCCGATGTCTTCCTGCATCCGCAACACCCGACCACGCGTCGCTTCGTCGCCGAGGCCGAGCACGAGGACGGTCGCGGACCGGACTACTCGGGCGTCCATGGCCAGTTGTTGCGACTCTCGTTCCGCGGCGATACCACGTATGCGCCCCTGCTTTCCGAGGTGGTGCGCGACACCGGCGTCGAGTACAACCTGCTGGCCGGCCGCATCGAGCGGATCAAGGACATGCCCTACGGCCAACTGACCCTGGCCATGCGTGGCGACAATATCGTCGCGGCCCTGGCCCAGCTGCGCGCCGCCGGCGTGGATATCGAGGAAGTCGCCCGATGAGCCCGATGCAAACCCTGTTTCCCAATATCGACTGGGCCGAGATCGGCCAGGCCTGCATCGATACGCTGATCATGCTCGGCGGCTCGCTCGGTTTCACCATCGTCATCGGGCTGCCACTTGGCGTACTGCTCTTCCTCAGCGCCAGCGGCCAGATGCATGCCAGGCCAAGGCTGTACACCGCGCTTTCGCTCATCGTCAACGTGCTGCGCTCGATTCCCTTCATCATCCTGATGATCCTGCTGATTCCCTTCACCAAGGCCATCACCGGCGTAAGCATCGGTATCCGCGGCGCGATCGTGCCCCTGGTCATCGGCGCCGCCCCGTTCTTCGCGCGGCTGGTGGAGACTGCCTTGCGCGAGGTCGATCGCGGCGTGATCGAAGCCAGCCAGGCGATGGGCGCCAGCACCGGCCAGATCGTCCGCAGCGTGCTCCTGCCCGAAGCGCGTGGCGGGCTGATCGCCAGCGCCACCGTGACCGCGGTCGCCCTGGTCGGCTACACGGCGATGGGCGGCATCGTCGGTGCTGGCGGCCTGGGCGCCCTGGCCTACCAATATGGCTATAACGGCTACAAGCCGGACTACATGCTGGTCACTGTTGTCCTGCTGATCGTCCTGGTGCAGATCCTGCAGATGCTCGGCGATTACCTCGTGGCGCGCTTCTCACGACGCTGACAAGGCCTGGAGCGGCCTTCGGGGCGGCTTTGCAACTGGCCAT
>DASYLE010000036.1:0-12111 GCA_036009745.1 Luteibacter sp.
ATGGTGCAAGGTGTGGAACCCTATTACGAGACGTACTCGGACTTACGCGAGCGCACGCTGGCACGCTCAAAGGCGTCCGTCTGGTTGCTGGGCGCCGTAAGCGTCGTCGTGCTTATCGTCACCCTGGCCGGGATCATGGGACTTACGGCGTACTGGGTGCAGCAGCGTACCCGTCAGATCGGTGTGCGCCGCGCCTTGGGGGCGCGCCGCCGGGACATCCTGCATTGGTTGCAACTGGAGAACGCGCTCATCATTGGCGTCGGCGTAGCGATAGGCATGCTTCTGGCGTATGCGTTCAACCTCTGGTTGATGACGCGCTATGAGTTTTCCCGTTTGCCAATAAGCTATCTGCCGCTCGGCGCTGCACTGTTGCTGGTGCTAGGGCAATTAGCGGTGATCGGTCCTGCCCGGCGAGCGGCAAGAGTGCCTCCAGCGGTGGCGACGCGCTCGGTCTAGCGCCTTATTGACGCCAGGCCTTTCGCGCATCGCTATCGAGGAAGCTCCATGCGACGAACCGGCTCTGCTTCTGGCCCTGGGCCATGGTCGTCGTCTGGACGGCCGCCGCTCCAGCATTCTTCAACGCGTACTGCACATCGCGAAGGTGCTCGGAGCGCGAGACCAGCGTACTGAACCACAGCACCTGCTGGGGCATGCTGGCGCTTTCACTGACCAGGTTGCGGATGAAGGCGAGTTCCCCGCCCGGATACCAGAGCTCGCCTGGCTGGCCACCGAAATTCAGCACCCTGGTCTTCTGCTCGAGGTTCCGCCATTTGCGCTGGTTGCCCGCGACAGCCTCTTTCTGTGAGCTATGAAAGGGCGGGTTGCAGAGGGTCAGGTCGAAGCGATCGCCAGCAACGACAAGATTCTTCAGGGTGTGCGCCCGATGGGTCTGTCGACGCAGTTCGATAGCATCGGCAAGGCCGTTCGTCGCGACGATCGCTCTCGCCGCGTCCAGCGCGACCGGATCGACGTCGCTACCGACGAACCGCCAGCCATATTCGCCGTGGCCGATCAGCGGGTAGATCACATTGGCGCCGACGCCCACATCCAGCACGGTAATGCCCGGTCCGCGCGGTACCACGCCATCGTGGTCGGCAGCGAGCAGGTCCGCCAGTCCATGTACATAGTCCGCGCGTCCCGGTATCGGCGGAGACAGGTAACCCGTGGGGATATCCCAGTGTGCAATGCCGTACCACAGGGCCAGCAGCGCGCGGTTGAGCGCCTTGACCGCTTCCGGCCGGGTGAAGTCGACGCTGGCCTCGCCATAGCCGTTGTCCCGCACGAACTTTGCCAGGGCAGGGCTGGCGCGGACCAGTGCAGGGAAGTCGTAGTGTCCGCGATGGCGGTTGCGAGGGTGTAGTGGCGTGGGTTTCATGGGGCTATTGTCGCAGGATGGCGAGCTTGGATGCCCGGCTCCTTTCGCCATACCGCCTCAGGATCGCGTATGTCAGCGCCAGCTGGCATTCAAAACATCGCGCACAGCGCAACCGAAGTAAGAGTCGCGTGCCCATAAGCCAGTTTTGATACAGAAATATCATTTGACACGTCAATGTTAACGATGTATCAAAGTCCCCAGAGCCATCCATTCGACTACTGGGGAGAAAGTCATGGGGTTACGCTGTCTGCAGCTCGATCGCCGGCGCATTTACACCGCTGTTGCGGTTTCTTTGCTCGGTTCGCTGGGTGGAATCGCATCGGCGCAGGCCGCGGAGGACGGTCCTCAGGCAGCGGTGCAGGGCGCCGCGCCAACCACTCAGACGAAATTCGACAAAACCCAGGCGACCAATCTCGGCGCGGTCGTTGTTTCCGCCAATAAACGCACCGAGCGGTTGCAGGATGTACCGATGGCGGTGTCGGCGCTGTCGGGTGATCAGCTGGATCGCGAGACGGCGCAGAGCTTCGCCGATTACGCCACGCGGGTGCCGGGGCTCAATATCGTTTCGCAGGGGCCTGGCCAGACGCAGCTGGTATTGCGTGGCATTACCTCTGGCGGCAACACGCCGAATGCGACAGTGGGCACCTATATCGACGATGTGCCGTACGGCTCGAGCACGGTGTACTCGGCGGGCAGCGTGCTCACGCCGGATCTCGATCCGTCCGACATTCAGCGTATCGAAGTGCTACGTGGCCCGCAGGGCACCTTGTATGGATCGAACACGCTGGGTGGCCTGGTCAAGTTCGTTACCACGCCTCCAGACAGCACGCAGGTTTCCGGCCGGGTGGGGGCTGGCTATAGCAGTGTTTCGGGCGGCGGCACGGGCCTCGATACGAACGCGATGTTCAACCTGCCGTTGATCCAGAACCAGCTGGCGGTGCGCGTCAATGCCTATACGCGTAACGATCCGGGTTACATCGATAACGTGGCTACCGGTGAGAAGGACGTCAACGACGCCAAGGTGAGTGGCGGTCGTGCGCAGTTGTTATGGACGCCCAACGATAAGTTTTCGCTACGCCTGTCGGCACTGGCGCAGAACCTGAGTGGCGATGCCCTGGCTAACGGTGGCGTGGATATCGACCCCATTACGCGGCAACCCATTTACGGCGACCTCAAGCAAAGCCGCGCGCCTGGCACCGGCCTGTTCAACGTCAAATACCGGCTTTACGACGCGACGATCAATGCGGACTTCGGCTGGGCCAAGCTGGTCTCGGCGACCAGTTACAGCACCGAGGACACGCGCAACAACGCCGATGTCACGAACGCCTATGGCCCGATTCTCAATCCCGCGCTTGGCCTGGACAACGGCGGGTATTCGATCAGCGATCCGATCTCGCTCGGCAAGTTCACCCAGGAATTGCGCCTGCAATCGCGGGAAGACCAGGTGCTGGAATGGCGCGCTGGCGTCTTCTACACGCGTGAGCACTCCAGCAATGTCCAGGATGTGCTGAGCTTCGATGCGACCACAGGCGCACCCATCGCACTGCCGACGCTTGGCCATATCTCGGTGGGGCCGGCCATCTTCACCGAGTGGGCCGGATACGGCGATGTCACATGGCATGCCAGTTCGCAGTTCAGCATCACGCTGGGCGCGCGGTATAGCAGCGACCGGACCACCTTCTCGCAGGTCGGTAGCGGTCTCCTGGTCGGAGCGAACGATTTCACCATCCGCGGATCGGATAACCCGACGACCTATCTGCTGAATCCCAGTTTCAAATTCACCGACGACGTGATGGGTTATATGCGTATCGCCTCGGGCTTTCGTCCTGGCGGTCCGAACGTCGGCGTGCCGCCGGGCCTCGGCGCACCGGTGACCTTCGGTCCGGACAAGCTGGTGAGTTACGAGCTTGGCCTGAAATCGACCATGCTCGACAAACACATGACGGTGGATGTCGCCGCGTTCTATATCGACTGGACGAATATCCAGCTGACCTCGTTCGCCGGCGGCTTCAGCTTCCTCGGCAACGGCGGCAAGGCCCGTAGCCAGGGCGTGGAGGCAAGCTGGCAGTACGCGGCTGCGCGGGGTCTGATGCTTTCGGCCAATGCCACCTGGACCGATGCCGAGCTGACCGCGGATGCGCCGCCGGGGCTGTACGGCTTCAAGGGAGATCGCCTGCCGTATGTGCCGAAGTGGAACGCCAACCTCGGCGCGGATTACGACTTCCCGTTGGGCAACGGCTGGTCTGGCTTCGTCGGTGCCAGTTATCGCTTCATCGGCGCGCGCAAGACGGATTTTGCCGTGGTGCCCGGTCCGCGCTTCGATGTGCCAAGTTATGACGGCGTCGACCTGCGCGTGGGTGCCAACTACGCCAACTGGACCTTGAAGGCCTACGTCAAGAACCTGACCAACGATCGCGGCATCTCGTCGATGGCCACGGAAACCACCGATCCGCGGGGCACGCCTTTCAGCGCGGTTTACGTTACGCCGCGCACCGTCGGTGTGTCCGCCAGCGTGAGTTTCTGAGCATGCCCATCCAAACCAACCTGTCCGGAGTGCTCATGAAACGTCTTGCAAAGATGGCGGCGGCGTTCGCCTTGACCTGTGCCACGGGTCTGGTGGTGGCGCAGGTCCCGCCGGCGCCGCAACCTGTCGCTCCCGCCCAGGCACCTGCCGCCGCGGTAGTGCCCGGCTCGACTGATACATCCTCTCATCCGCTGACAGCCGAGGACCTCTCGACCTTCTTCGACGGCCTGGTGCCATTCGCGCTGGATCGCGGCGACGTGGCCGGCGGCGTGATCTCGGTGGTCAAGGACGGCCAGGTGATTTTCGCCAGGGGTTACGGCTATGCCGACCTGAAGACGCGCAAGCCGGTGTCGGCGGACAGCACCCTGTTCCGGATCGGCTCGACCTCCAAGCTGTTCACCTGGACAGCGGTGATGCAACAGGTCGAGCAGGGCAAGCTGGACCTGGATAAAGACGTCAATACTTACCTGGATTTCACCATCCCGCCGTTCGAGGGCAAGCCGATCACGCTGCGCAACGTGATGACGCATACCCCCGGTTTCGAGGATGTCGCCCGTGGCCTGATTGCGGACAATGAGAAGAACGTCAACCTCGAGAAGTACTTGAAGTCGCATTTGCCGGAACGCATCTTCGCGCCCGGCACGGTGGTCGCCTATTCCAACTACGCATGCGGCCTGGCCGGTTATATCGTGCAGAGCGTGTCGGGGCAGGAATTCAATGCCTATGTCCAGCAGCACATCCTCGCGCCCCTGGACATGCAGCGCACGACCTTCGACCAGCCGCTGCCGGCGTCGCTGCTGCCGATGATGGCCGTGGGTTACCAGACCGCCTCGGACGGCAAGCCCAAGGGCTTTGAGTTCGTCGATCCGGCGGCTGCCGGGTCGGTGAGCACGACGGCGATCGACATGACCCACTTCATGATCGCCCAGTTGCAGAATGGCCGCTTCAACGATACGCGGATCCTGCAGGAAGCCACTGCCGAGAAGATGCACACGCCGCAGCGGACCGAGGCCCCCGGGCTGAACGGCTTCGCGCTGGGCTTCTACCAGGAAGACCGCAACGGCCAGCGCATCATCGGTCATGCCGGCGATCTGAACTACTTCCATTCCGACCTGCACCTGATGCTGGACGCGAATGTCGGCGTGTTCATGTCGTTCAACAGCGCGGGTAACGAGGGTGGCGCCCATGTGATTCGCGGCGCGGTCTTCGACGCTTTCCTCGATCGCTATTTCCCCCTCCATGCGTCGACGCAGCCCACGGCGTCCTCTGCCGAAGCGGACGCGGCGCGCGTATCGGGCTGGTATCTGGCCAGCCGCAAGAACGATAGCTCGATGCGCATGCTGTACGCCTTGACCCAGACCAGCGTGTCGGCGCTGCCGGACCATTCGATCATGGTGTCGGCGATCAAGAACGCCGCGGGCACGCCGGTGCATTGGCGCGAGATCGGGCCGTTGCGCTACCAGGAAGAGAACGGTCCGCACCATCTGGACTTCGTCGCCGACGCGCAGGGTGGGATCCAGTACTGGGCCACCGATGCGGAGCCGCCGGTATTCATTTTCCAGCGCGTTGCCAGCGGGAAGACACTCGGTGCATTGAAGCTCTGGATTCCGCTGGCCCTGGTGTTTGCCCTGGCAACCCTGCTTAGCTGGCTGTTCGGCTGGCTGGTGCGCCGGCATTACGCGCGTCGCCTCGAGTTGACCGATGCGCAGCGCCGTACCCGCCTGTGGTCCCGGCTGGGCACCCTGGTCCTGTTCGCCGCCTTTGCCGGCTGGCTGATCCTGCTGATCGCCGCCAGCGCCGACCAGTCCCTGTTGCTGGGAGGCACGGCCACGCCATGGATGTATGTGCTCTTCGTGCTGGGGATCGCGGCGCTGCTCGGTGTGCTGGCCATCGTGTTCCATACCGTCGGTTGCTGGCGCTCACCACGTCGTGGGCGCTGGGTCCTGCTCGGCGAGACCTTGCTGGCCCTCGTCGCGATCTACCTGGCCTGGATCATCGTGGCCTTCGGCATGATCAGCTTCAACGTCCGGTTCTGACTTCACCTCGTGGCGGCGGACCGCGCCGCCACGTCCCCAGGTAACAGGAGCAATCATGAACACCCAGGCACATGGGCGGCTGCGCTTGCACGCAGAACTCAAGAAGTGGCCGACCAAGGCACCTTTCCACATTACCGGCTATACCTTCACCGCCTTCGAGGCGCTGGTGGTCAGCCTGGTCGATGACGATGGGTTGCAGGGGCAGGGCGAAGGGCTTGGCGTCTATTATTTCAACGACACGCCGACAACGATGCTGGCGCAGATCGAAGCCTTGCGTGGGCAGATCGAGGCCGGCGTGACACGGCGTGAGTTGCAAGACCTGCTACCGGCCGGTGGCGCGCGCAATGCCCTCGATTGCGCGCTATGGGACCTGGAAGCCAAGCGCAGCGGCCAGCCGGTGTGGGCGCTGGCTGGCCTGAAGGCACCACGGCCCTTGCTGACGACCTTCACCCTGGGTGCCGAAGACCCGGACATGATGGCCGAGCGTGCCCTCGGTTACAGCACCGCCCGCGCGCTCAAACTCAAACTCACCGACGACGATTTCAACGCCGCGCGCGTGCTTGCGGTGCGTGCCGCGCGCCCGGATGTGTGGCTCATGGTCGATGCCAACCAGGGCTTCACCCGCGAGTCGTTCGCGCAACTGCTTCCCACCCTGGTGGAAGCCCGGGTGTCGGTCGTCGAACAGCCGTTCCCGGTGGGCAACGATGCCTGGCTGGATGGGCTTCAGCGTCCGATTGCCCTGGCCGCCGACGAGAGCGTGCAGGACCGTCGCGACCTGCAGAAGATGGTCGGCCGCGTCGACATCATCAATATCAAGCTGGACAAGTGCGGCGGCCTTACCGAGGCGCTGGCGATCGCTGAAGAAGCACGCAGGCTGGGTTTCGACCTGATGGTCGGCAATATGTCCGGTTCGTCGCTGGCGATGGCGCCGGCCTTCGTGGTGGGCCAGTTGTGCAACGTGGTCGACCTGGACGGCCCGGTGTTCCTGACCATCGACCGGTCGCCGTCGGTTTCCTATGAGGACGGCAATATCTGGTGCCCTGACGAGGTGTGGGGCGGTCCGCGGATCGCGGTGGCATAGTGATCGGCAATCACGGGGAACCCAGCGCATGTCCGATGCCATGAACGCCGTACGGAGCAAGGACTGGTTTGGCCATCCACGGGGCCTGAGTATCCTGTTCCTGACCGAGATGTGGGAGATGTTTTCCTTCTTCGGCATGCGCGCGATCCTGGTCTACTACATGACCAAGCACCTGGACATGGGCCAGGAATACGCATCGCTGGTCTATGGCACCTATGCGGCCTTCGTCTATTTCACGCCAATATTCGGCGGCATGCTGGCCGATCGCTGGCTGGGCAAGCGCAATGCGGTGGTGATCGGCGCCGTCGGGATGGCGCTGGGTCATTTCATGATGTCCTCCGAGGCGCTGTTCTATCCGGCGCTGATCATGATCGCGCTGGGCAACGGCCTGTTCCTGCCCAGCCTGGCCAGCCAGATCGAGGGGCTTTACCGCGACGGCGATGTTCGCAGCAAGTCCGCGTACAACATCTATTATGTGGGCATCAACCTGGGTGGCTTCCTCGCCCCGCTGGTCTGCGGCACGCTGGGCGAGGTGTATGGCTGGCACTGGGGTTTCGGGGCGGCGGGAGTGGGCATGTTGTTGTCCCTGGTCATCTATCTGGCCGGCCACCGCTACCTGCCGCATGAGCCTGTACGTGGCCCTGAGGCGCGCGCGGCACGGCCGCCGATGGATCGCGCGGCGCGCGACCGCTTCGCCCTGTTGATCGGCATCGCCGCGATCGTGGTGGTGTTCCGCGGTGCCTACGAACAGAACGGCAACACCATCGCCTTATGGGCGGACACCGGTATCGATCGACAGCTGGCATCGGGCTGGGTGATACCGATGACCTGGTTCCAGTCGATCAACTCGCTGGCGGTGTTCGCGTTCACGCCTTTCCTGGTCGCCCGTTGGGCACGGCTGGCCAGGCGCGGCGTGGAAACGCCGTTCCTCGGCAAGATGGCCTTCGGTGCGGCGATCGTGGGCGCCTCCTTTGTCGCGCTGGGTGTCGTCGCCGCGTGGAGCGAGGCGCATGGTACGCGTGCGAGCTGGCTCTGGCTGTTCGGCTGGTTCGTGGTGTTCACCATCGGCGAGCTGTATATCCTGCCGGTCGGACTGGCCTTGTTCGGACGCATGGCGCCGGAAGGTTTCCGTGCCACCAGCATCGCTACCTGGTTCTTCGCCGGCTTCTTCGGAAACCTGCTGGCGGGGGCCTTGGGTACACTATGGAGCGTGTTCACCCATGGCTGGTTCTTTGCGCTGATCGGGGCGGTTGCCGGCATTGCGGCGCTGTTGCTGTATCTGCTGGGCCGTCGTCTGGGTGACGTGGAGAGCCATGCAACCGCGAGCGCGATTCCCGCGCTGGCCTGACGGACAGGCAACGATGACAAAGGATTTGCAGAAAAAACTCAAAGGGCAGTGGGAGACGTTCACCACGTCGGAGCAGAAGATCGCCACCCATCTGCTGCACAACATCAACGGTATACCGTTCGAGACGGCCGCATCGATCGGCAAGCGCGTCGGTGTCAGTGCGATGACGGTCGGTCGCTTCCTGCGCAACCTCGGTTACGAAGGCCTGAACGATCTCAAGCAGGAACTTCGTGGCGACGTGCCCCTGCTGCAGCTTTACAACGACCCGGACGAGGCTGGCGGTACCGATGCGCTTTCGAAAAGCCAGCAGGCGGAAATCCGTGGGCTGAACACGGTACATGCGCTGGCGCGGACCGAAGAATGGAAGACCATCGTGAAGATGCTGGTGAAAGCCGATCGTATCTCGGTTGCCAGTTTCCACCACGGCCGTTTCCTCGGGCTCGGCTTCGCCAGCATGTTGCAGCATGTCAAACCGCGCACGTCGTTCGCCGATGGGCTCGATGGCGCCTACGCCGACGTGCTGCTCGATTCGACCGCGAAGAGTTGTGTCGTGCTGATCGATTTCCGGCGCTATTCGCGGCATTTCCGCATCCTTGCCGAGGAAGCGGCCGCGCGCGGCATACCGCTGGTGATCATCACCGACGTGGAGTGTTACTGGGCACGCCAGCTGACCGACAACGTGTTGATGTTGCCCATCGACCCTGATCGTCCCTGGTACAACTTCAGTGCGGTCACCAGCCTGCTCAGTCACCTGATCGGCGGGGTGATCCGCGAGCAGGGCGATGTCTTCGAGCGTATCGGGGACACCACCCAGCTGCGGCAGAAGTTCGTCGGCTATGTCGAGGCGCCGGCCGCCGACAAGTCGCGGCCAGCGGCCAGCGCTAAAGGGAAGGCCAGCAGCACACGCAAGCCGCGCGGAAAGTCCGGGCGCTGAGGCAAACAGGTGCCGACCATCGGCGGGATCTTTCACAGGGGATGGGTCATGGTTGGACGGACTTGCGGGAAGGCGGTGCAGCGACGCCATACGGGGCGTTGGTTCGTTATCGCACTGATACTGGCGTGCGCGCAGGCGATGGCGGCACCACCGCCCGATACCGACGCATCCTCGCTGGACAGCTTCGCGAAGCAGGCGATGCACACCTTCGATACCCCGGGCATGGCCGTGGTGATCGTCGATGGCGACAAGGTCTCGACGCATGCCTATGGGGTACGCAGGCTCGGTGCGGCAGCGCCTGTCGATGCGCATACGATCTTCCCGCTTGGCTCCAATACCAAGGCGTTCACCGCGGCGGCGCTGGCGATCCTGGTCGATGAGGGCAAGCTGCATTGGGACGACCGGGTCGTCGACAAGCTGCCGGGCTTTCGCATGTACGACCCTTATGCATCGAGCGAGATGACGGTTACCGACCTGCTTGTGCACCGCAGCGGCCTGGGCCTGGGGCAGGGCGACCTCATGTTCGTGCCCACGACCAATCGGTCGCGTGCCGAACTGGTGCATGCGATCCGATTCCTGAAGCCGGCCCACTCGTTTCGCGGCGGCTATGACTACGACAACGTGCTGTATACCGTCGCCGGCCAGCTGATCGAGGCGGTATCGGGGCAACGCTGGGAGGACTTCGTCCAGCAACGTGTCCTCAATCCGCTGGACATGCACGACACCCAGGTCAGCATCGACGCGCGCGTGGACGATCAAGTCGCACTGCATGCAAAGACCTCCGGGCCGGTGCGTGGCGTCGGCGCGCAGTCAGTGCTGACCATGGTCATGACGGGGGATGTGTTCGCGCCGGCTGGTGCGCTCTCGTCCAGCGCAGCGGACATGGCGCACTGGCTGCACGTGCAGCTGGCTCACGGTGCCATGGACAACGGCAAGCGCCTGTTCACGGAGGCGGCGTCGGCGGCGCTGTGGACGCCACAGACCCTGATTCCCATCCGTTCCGCACCGCCGGAACTGGCCTTGGCGCAGCCGCAGTTCCAGGCCTATGCCTTGGGTCTTGAAGTCAGCGACTACCGCGGCCACAAGATCGTTACCCATCTGGGCGGGGTGCTCGGCGGGATTTCCGCAGTGGTGATCATGCCGGACCGGAACGCCGCCTTCGCGATCATGGTCAATTCGGAGGATGTCGGCACGCTGTTCGCCATGCGCGAGCATCTGTTGGACGCTTACCTGGGTCTTTCCTCACCCGACTGGATCGCGAACTACCGGAAGGTCTTCGATAAGGCCAATGCCGAGGGGCTGAAAGCGCTAGCGGACGGCAAGACCAGCTTCCATCCGGAAATCGGTCCGTCGTTGAAGGTATCCAGCTATGTCGGCGTCTATCGCGACCCCTGGTACGGCACGGTCACGATCAGCCAGGCCAAACCTGGCCTGCGGATCGATTTTGATCGGTCTCCGGGCATGCACGGCACGCTGGAGCACGTGCAGTACGACACTTTCCGTACCCACTTCGACACACCGGGTATGGAAGATGCCTATGTCACCTTCAGCCTTGCCGCCGACGGCAGCGTCGACACGATCAAGATGGCGGCTGTTTCACCTGTTGCCGACTTCAGCTGGGACTATCAGGACCTGCGGTTCACGCCGGAAAAATAGGCCGGCGATCGCCTGTAATCGCCATTTAGCCCCCTGATACTCGGTCTCAGCGGACTCAACGCCCGCTTATCGGCGTATCGACTACCATGGGTGCACTTTCCCTGAGTGCACACCATGTCCTTTGAGTCACCTGATCTCGCGGCCGATGCCGTGCGATCCTCGCCTGCGGGCGCCACGATGGACAGGCTGAAATTCGGGGGCGATAACTCGTTCCATCGCGAACTACGGCGGCGTGTCGACGCGTATTTCGGGCATGGCGAGCGCAAACAGCGCGACAGCAAGCGCATGTACCTGAAGACGGCGATCATCCTCGCGTCGTTCGTTGTCTCGTATGTATTGCTTGTGTTCGTCGCGGCGACATGGTGGCAGGGTCTGCTGTTCAGCGTCATGCTCGGCATTACCATGGCGCAGATCGGCTTCAACATCCAGCACGACGCCGGTCACCAGGCGTATTCGGAGCGCCGCTCGGTCAACAAGTGGTTGGCCAGGACGCTGGATATGGTCGGCGGCAGCTCGTACATCTGGCATTGGAAGCACGCTCACTTCCATCACATGTACGTCAATATCGACGGCTACGACAGCGATATCAACCTCGGCGCGCTTGCACGGTTCTCACCGGAGCAGAAGCGCCACTGGCATCACCGCTGGCAGCATATCTACCTGTGGGTGCTCTACGGCTTCACGGCAGTGAGCTGGCATCTGCATGACGACTTCCGCGATATCGCCACGGCCACCATCGGCAAGCGGCCGATGCCGCGACCGCGGGGCAAGGACCTGGCGGTCTTCGTCGGCGGCAAACTGGTCTTCTTCGGGCTCGCTTTCGGGTTACCCCTGGTATTCCATTCGATTGGCGCCGTCCTGCTGTACTACGCCGTTGCCACCATGGTGGCCGGCCTGCTGCTCGCACTGGTGTTCCAGCTGGCGCATGCCGTGGAAGAAGCATCCTTCCCGGCGCCGACCGAGCCCGGACGCATGGATACGCCCTGGGCGATCCACCAGCTTCAAACCACGGTGAACTTCTCACGCGACAGCCGGGTGATCACCTGGCTGGTCGGCGGGCTGAACTTCCAGGTCGAGCACCACCTGTTTCCCCGCATCTGCCATATCCACTACCCGGCGATCGCGCGCGTGGTCGAGGCAACCTGCCGCGAATACGG
>DASYLE010000037.1:0-16060 GCA_036009745.1 Luteibacter sp.
AGGGAGTGCCGTTGTCGGCGATCATGCAGATGACGAGCACCGGGCGGTCAACTGTTTGTCGAACGGATCTTTCGTAAGCGTCCGGTCACGACACCTCGCACGACAACGTTGTTTCGGTTAGCGCGGCGGCTGCCAGCTATGCGGTAGCAAGGTGTCGATGTCGCGATCCAGGGTGGTCGGCAGGCGGGTCAGCACATCAGTCAGCCAAGCGTGCGGTTCATGCCCGTTGGCCTTGGCTGTCGCCAGCAAACTCATAATCGCCGCCGCCCGTTTGCCGGCGGTTTCGGAGCCGGCAAAGAGCCAGTTCTTCCGACCGAGCGCGATCGGCCGGATCGCGTTCTCGATCGGGTTGTTGTCGATCGGGAAGGCGCCGTCTTCGGCATAGCGCACCAGGGCCGGCCAGCGACGCAACGCGTAATCGATGGCATTGGCGGTGCCGCTGTTGCCGGCCACCTGAGGTCGTAGCTCGTCCAGCCAGGTCTTGATGGACCGCAGCACCGGCATCGCATGCTGCTGACGATGGGCGTGGCGATCGTCGACCGGCATGGCCTTCGCCTCGGCTTCGATCCGGTACAGCACCGCGATGCGCGCGATCGCCTCCTGGGCAATGGCGCTGCCACTGGCCTTGTGCTGGTCGACAAACTTGCGCCGCGCATGCGCCCAGCACCCGAGCTCCGTCATGCCCGCGGCAAACATCGCCTTGTAGCCCACGTAGTCGTCGACCATCAGCGCACCGCCGTACTCGCCCAGGAAGCGTCGGGCATGCTGGCCGCTGCGGCTGGTACAGAAGTCGAACACGGTGATCGGTGGCCCGATGCCGCTGCGGTAGGCAAACAGGTAACTGCGATGGGTCTTGCCCTTGCCGGGCGTGAGCATGTCGACCGGCGTCTCATCGGCGTGCAACACCGGTAGCATCAGTAGCGCCTCGCGCATCCGATTCACCAGCGGCTGCAGCGCCACCCCGCAGGCACCGATCCACTCGGCCAGGGTCGAACGGGGGATCGCGATGCCGCTGCGGCCGTAAATGGCTTCCTGCCGGTACAGCGGCAGGTGATCCACATACTTGGCCACCAGCACCTGGGCCAGCAGATCCGGGGCGGCAATACCGCGATCGATCACGGCCGGCGCCACCGGCACGGCGGTGATCGTCTCGCAACCGCGGCAGGCGTACTGCGGATAGATATCGCGACGCACGAAGAACTGCAGCGGCTTGCACGAGAGCTTTTCGCTGACGTGGTCTCCGATGTGCATCAGATCGCCGCCACACTGGCCGCAGGTGCAGGCGCTCGGCTCATGGCGGGTCTCCACGCGCTCCAGATCGTCCGGCAGCGGGCGGCGCTTGGGTGCCTGGCGCGGACGCTCCGCGGGCGTGGTCACCGGCGGCGACTGCAGGGCCTCGAGCTCGGCCTCGACCGCAGCAATATCGGCCGCCATGGTCTCCTCAAACAAGGCGCGCTGGGCGGGATCCATCTTCTCCGAGCGGGCCGCGAACTGTGCGCGGCGCAGCCGCGCGATCTCCGCCGTCAGTATGCTGATGCGTGCTTCGCGCTCGGTGATGGTGCGCTCATGGCGGGCAATGACCCGCTCATTCTCGGCGATGATCTGCTGCTTCTCGGCGACCATCGCACGCAGTATTTTTACGTCGGTGATGGTGCTGAGCTGGGCGTCATCCATGGCCCGTAGCGTAGCGATTTACACGCGTCGTGCAAGACCTGGAGTCGAACTCAATCGCTGCCAATCCACTCCGGCACATAGCCATGCAAACTGCTGCGGGGTAAGTGACCAAGTGGCCTCGCCAGCAGTGGGCCAGCGGAAGCGGCCTTCCTGCAATCGACGTACCGCCAACCAGATACCCTGAGCATCACAGCACAGCACCTTGATCCGTGTCGCTGCACGATTGCGGAACGCGTACGCGGCACCGTCGAACGGGTCGTTCCCCAGGCTCTCGCGCACATGCACCAGCAAGCGATCCATGCCGCAACGCAGATCCACCGGTGCCGTCACCAACCACCAGCCGGTCGGGCTCAGCATGCCATCAGTGCCCGGATCATCGGGATCCAATCGGCGGCATCGCTACCGCCTGGCAGGCGCACCTGCAGGCCGTTGGGCAGCGCCACCTCGATACGATCCATCGAGGCGGGCACCGGCGAAACCACCAGTGGCAGCAGCGCAGGCGGCCGTGGCTCGGCCACTTCACCCAACTTGCCACGCCAGTAACCAAAGCTCGACAAGCTCACGTCCATCTGGCGGCAGTACGCCGCCTGACTCAAGCCGCTATCGCGCCACGCGGCCAGGTGCCGCCTCCAGAATGCCGCTTTGCCCATCCGTTCGCTCCTGCCAAAACAGGCGCGTATCGCAACAGCTGCTTGTCGATCAGTACAGGTGAGGTGGCCGGACGCTTACGTTACAGCGGGGGCCGGCACGCCAAATGTCGAACATCTTGCATCGGGCGACGCGCCATGCACCTGCCAGACCGTTGGGCCGGCGGACGTCTCGGCGGCAATCGTCGTTATGCGTGGGATATCGAGGTCCCAGTCGGCCAGTGCGTTATCCGTCATGAACGGACCGCCATCGATCGCAAGGCGTCGATGCACCTGGATCAGAGGGCCGTTACCTTTGAGGCTGACATCGCTCTGCTCGAACGACAATGAGCCGTTGTAGAGGCTGTGCTCTCGCCGAAGGGGTTCTCGCCCAGGGCTGGATATCTTCGGTGACCCGGATGAGGTTCTTATACTCATCTTCCGGATTCACCGTGGTCGTCTGCGCGTGTAGCGGCGCAACCATCAGGGACGCCAAAAACCATATCCCAAACACGAGTACGCGAAAGCGCCCGCCCAGCAAACTGGTCCTGCCAACCATCATCGTCCCCTGTAGTCCCTTTGAACCGACGCGTTGCACGCGGGCTCCATAGAACTAGCAGCGAATTATTTGGTCTTCAACTAACTTTTTTGCCAGGATCGCGCAAGAACTTTCAAGCACCTGAGCCATCGTATGATTTTCGTCGCGACGACGACCATCGCTATCCAGGATAACCAGCGAAAGAAGTTACCCTATTACTCCTGCGACGCCAGCGAAGGTGACACGCGCATGCTCCGTCTTGAGTGCCGACCATTGCATGCCAACCAACGATCTCGCATTGGCGAGTTGGCCGCGCTTGAGTCGCCCGGCTGCCCAGACGCCGTTCAATCGGCCCTGCCGTCAATGTCGGATATTTTCTTGCGATCGCGAAAGAATTTGCATCCGTACCAGCAACTCGAATGCCATCTTCTGTCGGCCTTCCCCTACAGAACATATAGGCAAAGGACCACAGAAAGAGTGGCAGCAATGCAGTACCGTCGAGTCGAAGAGCCAGTACATCTCGCCATCCGCCAGAGGATCAATGTATGCATCGACGCAGTCATCATACTGAACAGTGATTCGTCGCGAATATCGAACATCAAATGTCATGGATGGCTACGGTACCCGTATCCGCCGCCTACTTATTAACAGAGAAATAAAGCCCAACGGAAAAAACGACCGCCAGTGTTGAAAGCGCAACGTAGAGCCAAATCTTCGCAAGCCTTGCATACCTGGTACTTGGGCATCCAAGGCTCTCCAATTTATCACTTAGCTCTTTCTTTGATATAAGCTTGTGACTCACACCAAAATCGCTAGCCTGAGCACTAATGAAGGAATCGCGAACGTCGTTCCAAATTACTATATCTTTAGCCTTGGCAGCATCCGCGAATCGAAACAGAAAGTAATAATATATCAGTCCGGAAGAGAACAACAAGAAAATCACACCGATTTCGGCAATTCCAAGTATATCTTGCGTGATCATATCGCCACCCATAGGAAACTGGCTCTGACGCGCGCACCGCAACCAAAGCAGGTTGACCCCGCGTCTCTGTGGTCCTCAATTGCACTTGGTATGAGTCAAACCCGATTATCTTTCTTTCGGACGACCCCAGTCACTACTAACTCACATGGGCTATAACAAGAGGCTTCAGATCCAGGCGATTCGGCGAGCAGGGAAAACGATACCGTCATAGAAGAGATGGATGTATCGCTCAATCTGCGATACTGCTTCATGCAGATATCACCGTTGGGTGAACTGCCCGATATCCGGGGCGAATGCTCCAAGTTAGTGCCATCCACTTTCGCGATCTCTATGGCGTAAAAAAAGCCCGTTCAGACCACCATCATTAAAACGTTATTTATTTATTTTTTTGCGCTGGTAAGACTGACCGTCCCATTGAATGGAATAACAATCTTTTGAAACGCACCAACTTACCTTCTCGTTGCCCGCCGAATCAAAGGTAATTTCTGGGGCAGAACTTGATCCAACCGAAACAAGCTTTGTTACTCCGCTAGATAGTAATCTGTATATCACTATTCTATATGCGCTACCAGTAGTCCATAAACTGACAATTCTGTCAACTCCGTCCCTCGGTGGCATCACATATACGGGATTATTTATCGTCTCTTCCGTGTAGTCTGCCAAGTGCTCACAGCCGTCCATGCACCTGATTGTCAGCCTCCTGATATGCGACTTGTCCGGACCCGCTATATCGATCCTAAAAAGTGCGCTCTCAGTAAATACGGTTGACCTAAGTTGTGTTGCCGGATCCGCAAGCGTTACGACTGAGTCTGCTTGAGCTATACAGCTCAGGAGCATTAACAGTGAAAATACTAATTTCTTATTCATGAATACTATCCAGTATTTCATCATGGTCCCCCGGACTTGCCTGCAACTGACTAGCAGCATTGATGATATCTCCTGAGTAACCGGACCCTGTCCCATATCCATCCAATCCAGAAGCCACGTTTCCATGTGCCCAGGTGATCCGTAGAGATAGGTAGGCAGTACCAGCCGCGATATTCTTGGCTGGATTCGTCATGTCGGAGAATTTTGCACCCACCTCAGCAGCGGCGGGTCGCGTGACCATAAGCAATCCTGTCGCTGACGACGACGAGCTTTTAGCGTCCGGTATAAAATTAGATTCCTTCCAGGCCATCGCAATAACGAGCTCGGCACTCTGCCCCGAATTGTTATTCTGCTTTATTATAGCCATAACTTCATCATAGCTCAGAGCTGGTCCATGTACTGGCTTGCTAGACCGCTTCTTTTTTGACGACTTTTCAGAAAGACAAAGGGCACAATCATCCATACTAGAATGCCGATCTATCAGATCACCATGTCTCTGTGACGGCGCACGCACTAAGTCACTATCTTCAAAATCAACCGTTTCGGATAGACGCCCATCTTGATCCACTCGGTTTATGGGATTATCTTCGACGTAGCTAAATCGGTTGAACTCAAAATAGTTTCCGGCATCCGGCCTCACTGAATCAATGCTTTCGAATCTTCCAATCTCTGGATCGTAGTATCGCTGCTGCATATATACAAGGCCAGTATCTGCATCGTTTACATGACCGGTATATGCCGGCCCTGCAGTCGCAGTACCGAGAGCCTGCTCACCATAAGGTCGGTAATCGGCAGTGGTGACGAGATTTCCCTGCGCGTCGGCCGTCGCGAGCGCCGTTCCTTGCGCGTCAGTGTAGTAATACGTCACAACCTCGGTAGCGCAGACCGAACTGCACACGGCCAGCAACGCTGTAGCTATCACTCCCCGAAGGATTGCTCTAGTTCGCCTCTCCGTGGCAACCGAAGTAAGCCGGGTTGGCGCTGAATGGTCATTGGTCGCAAACCCGCTCGAGATCGCGCCAACTAGCTTCGCGGCCGGGGAATTGTGGGAGTTCATTGTCGATGGGCCACGTAGACACTTCTTTACCGCATTCATGATCAGCCCCCACCCGACAGGATGACCGAGACCTGGTTGCTCCATGCGGAACAACCCGCTGCGTTACATGCGCGCACGACGTAGATGAAGGTGTCGCTTACCCCGAGATGCGCGTATTGCACGCTGGTCACGGTCAGGCTGCGAATCAACGTGGTGCCGGCGAACTGAGCTGTTTCCTGAAGATCGTAAGATGTCGCCAGGGCCGATGCGTTCCAGCTGACCTGGTCTTTGCCCTTGGTGACGGGCTGTATGCGCTCGGCCTTAAGACCTGTGGGCACTGCCGGAATCAGCGCAACAGTGACCGTCCCGAAGTTGCTATTGGGGCCGCAGCCGCCGGCATTGCACGCCAGCACGTAGTAGGCGTACGTGCCATTGGGCTTGCCGCATACGGACCATGTGCCGCTGGCGTTCGCCTGCACATTCGTCCAGGCGCCGCCGTTGGCCGATTCGTAGAGGTAATACACGGTTGTACCGGAGACGCCTGTCCAGTTCACCGTGTAGCAGCCATTGTTGCTGACGCCTGGAACACTCAGGCCCGGGCCGCTTGCAGGCGGTATCGTGACCACAACCGCGGTGGTGACGAAGCCGTTGCTGCACGCAGTTCCGTTGCATGCCGTGATGCGGTAATTGAAAGAACCCGATGTCGTGAACGACTGGGCGAGGCTTAAAGCCGTCCCCGTATAGATCACGGTGTAGGCACCGCCGTTCTGGCTGCGCTCCACCGTATAGGCAGTAACGGTGCCGCTGGAGGCTCCCCATGAAATGCTAAAGGAACCACTACTGGAGACCGGGACCGATGTCCATGCCACCCCGCTCGGTGGGTGAAGTACGCTGACCGGGGCCGACTGTGTCGCGATTCCACATCCAATTGCATTGCATCCTTTGACGCGGAACACGAAGGTGCCGTCAAGTGGATTAGTGATGACTGCCGAGAGTCCTGCCCCGCTGGTCAGGTCCGTCCACGCGCCCCCATTACGCTGGTACTGCGTCGTGTACGTCGTGGCATCCGTCACGGCCGACCAGCTTGCGGTGAGTGTGCTCAGATTCGCTGCAAGGGTTGCGCTGACACTGGCCGGCGTCCCCGCCGCGGGCGGAACAACGAACAAGCCAGAACGAGCTATCGTCAAGTTGGCGTTGCCTACGGTCGATATGCCGTGAATATAGATCGCCTGCCCTGGGTAGCCCGCTCGCGTCGCATTCGCAATCGGGATACTGAAGCGGTATGCCGAGCCGCTGGTGTGGCACTGCACACCGACTGCGGGTTCACTACTGAGATTGGCAAGGTAGCGCCCAATATCCGTACCGGTGCCCGCCGGACCGCCGACGTAGAGGTCGACGTTGATCGAGTCCGGAAACCCTGTGGAGCAAGCCCAGCCCTGGATGTAGTAGGTGCCGGAGACATTCGCCAGACCATCGACATCTCCGATGATGGTGGACGTCACATTGTCGGTGCTTGTGACTAGCTTCTTGCCGAGGTACAGATAGTCGGTCCCTTTGGTCGACACGGGATCGTACTGGTACATCAGTTGCCCGGCCTTGCTGTACGCATAGTAGGTTGGCGCGGCCGCGCCGGTCTGCAGCTTCTTAACACGGCGACCCGCCGCATCATACAGGTACGTGCCCTTGCCCTCGATCGCGGTCAGCCGGTTGGCCTGGTCGAAGGTCAGCGCGACGTTGTTCTTGTTGATGGTGTTGCCGCGCGGGTCGTACTGGAAGGCGTGGACGGTGCTGCCACTATTGGTGACTGTTTGCAGCAGGTTGCTAGTGTCGTAGTTATAGGTGTTGGTGCCGCCCGAGTTCGTCAGGCTGCGGATGTTATTGAGGGTGTCGTAGGTGTAGCTCTCGGCACCCCACAGGTTACTCGCCGTGGCCGAGGTCAACCGGTTCAGCCGGTCATAGCTGAGCACCTTAGTCCGCTGGCCGTTGTTGGTCAGGTCAGTGATCTGGTTGATATTGGCGTTCGGGTCATAGGCGAGATCCTCGCTGACCGCGAGCACCCCACCCTTGCCATAGGAAAAGTTGCGGAGGACGTTGCGAGCGTTCTTCTCGGCAACGTACGTCGCACCATTGCCGAAGGTAAGGCCTTGCACATCGCCATCGGGGAAGTAGCTGACGCCGCTGGCGTAGCCACCGACCTGCGTGGCGCGTCCCAGCGCGTCCGGTGCATAGGTAAGTACCTTGCCGTCCGGGTAGGCGATGGTCGAGAGGTTGCCGTTCGAGTCGTAACCATAGCCGAGCGACCACTGGTAGCCCTCGACTGAGAGCACTTCGGCAGTGAGTAAGCCAAGCTTGTTACGGCCATAGGTCCAGCTGGTCAGGCCAGAGGTCGCCGTGGCCGGATTGCCCAGCGGGTCGTACGTAAAGGTCGTGCTATCCGTCCCGGTCGGGTAGATCACCGAGAGCACCCGGTTCATCGGATCGTAGGTACGGCTAGTCATGGCCGCGGTTGCGACCTGCTCCAAGCCGCAGCCGGCTCCGCTGATGGCGAGACCCGATGCGCTCCAGGCGAGGTTGTTCGCCGCGTCGTACGCCATGACCTCGCTGCCGGACTCCGGCTCCGTGGTCCGGCACAGGCGCTTATTGGCGTCGTAGATCATCGTCTTGGTGATCGACGCGCCATTGCCCCCTTGGGTGATGGACTGCGGGTTGCCATAGATATCCCGGCTGATGGCCTGGGTCACACCTTCCGGGGCAAAGACCTGGATGACCTTGTCGTAGCTGGGCTGGTCGAAGACCTGGTAAGCCGTCGTCGTGACGTATCCCTTGGGGTCGGTGACCTGTTTGCGGGCACCGGAGAGGTAGGCCGTACTCGTGGTCAGCATGCCAAGTTCCGACGGTTGCTGGCTGGCGGTGGCACGCCCCAGGGCGTCGTAGATCGTCGTGACGCCAGCGGTGATCGCACCAAGGTCTGGCCCTCCGGCGACCGGGAAGGATGCAAACGTCTTGTTGCCCTTCCAGTTGTAGTCGGTGCGCGCCGTGGTCCCCAATGCGCCATCGGTGGCTCGGTAGGACTCGGTCAGTACCGGACGCAGCATGGCGTCGTACTCGGTGAGTTGGCCTTCACCACCTTGCGCGACCGTGCGGCGCCAGTGGTTGCCCGTCACCCCGCGCTCGGTACCGACGATGGCATAGCTGAAACTCTTAGGTGCCCACGCCACGGTGTCGCCGGCAGGGTACGTGATTCCACTCAGGCGGCCGATCGCGTCATAGCCATAGCTGGTGGCATTCCCGGCCTGGTCGGTGATCGAGCTGATCTGGCCAAAGTCGTCAACAACAAGGCTTTGCGAGTGCCCGTCCGGGTAGCCGATCGCCTGGGGAATCCCTCGCTTGTAATTGCTCAACGTCGTCGTGTGGCTATTGCCGTCAGTAAAGCTGCCCAGCTGCCCCTGCGCATTGAACGCATAGCTCATCAGCTTCTGACCGAAGCTGTAGCGCGCCGTCGGCGTGACATTGCTCAAGTCGTAATCGGTATGGCTGACCGTCTCGCCCGCAGTCAGGTTATCGAGCTGGGCAGGCAGACCCAGAACCCAGTGCGGCAAGTCATTGACGTAGGTGGTCTGCTCTTCGACGGCGCTCTGGCCGGCAATCGACGAAAAACGCTTGATCTTCACCGGCTGCGCAAAAACATCGAAAGTCTCCGCTTGCCAGGTGTAGGTATCGCCGTCTTGGGTGGTGACACTCTGGTTCTGGGGAGCAAATGTTCCTAGCTGAGCGATATTGATGCGGTTGTAGGTGCCAAAAAGCGTTCCGACATGGGCGGGATAAGGGCCAGCCGCCGGGCTCGCATACCCAGTGGATTGCGCCCGGACCACAGGTGCCCCAAGACCGCCATTGTGAAACTCGGTGGTGAGCAACCGGCCTTCGGATTCGTCGAAGCGGTTGCTGAAGGTGTAATGGCTTACGCGGCCATCGGGATCGGTTTCATCCGTGGTTACCGTCGACGCGCAGCCCGCGGCGCAATCGCCTACCCAGCTGGCATTCGCGCCAGAGTAGCCGTAGCTCCAGGTCTGGCTCGACAGGCCGGCACCGGTGATCGTCTTCGAGGTGATCGAGGTGGTATAGCCAAGCTTGGGAAGCGACGACGAACCGCTGTCCGTCGATCCTTGGGGTCCAAAGGCGCAGAGTTTCGGGACGTATGAGCGGCCGTGCGGGAGCACCTGCGCGCTGAATGTTCCGACCAGGCCCGATGGATGAACGACGGTACCGGTATGGGTCACGCCGGTTTCGACGTTGGTCAGGTCCAGGTTATCGCACGACCAGTCCCACTGCGCCCCCGATGTCCTGCCACCCAGTGAGGTGAGCGAGTAGGACCAGGACGAACCATCCGGAAGCACCACGGACGAGAGGAACGGGAACTTCACGCCCTGGCCGTAGTTGTAGGTCCAGGTTCGCTTGGCGCCGGAAGGCGTCGTGATACTGGCCGTCTGAAGCAGATTGACCGGCCCGAAGGTAAAGTGATGCAACACGGGGTCGATCTGGGGGTTCTGCCACGGCGTATATGAAAGCGTCAGCTTGCGGCCATCGGAACCATCGATCTCGTTGAGCGTGCCGTCGGCCGCATAGCTATAAGTTACGGCGTTGCCGAAACGGTCCTCGATCCGCGTCACCAGCATGTCGGCTTCCTGGCGCTGGAGCGACGTCATGGAGGCGTAGACCGAACCGATAACGTCCCTGTAGACAAGGAAGTTGAACCAGTACTTCGTGCCGTTCGGCGCCACGGCAAGAAAGCCTTCGCCCGGCTGGCCGTTAGCCGTGGAAGCCAGGCAACTGATGGCCCAGTTCTTATTGGTCACCAACGGGAAGCTCATGCCGGACATCTGCGGCGCGTTCGTGTTCTCCAGAGCGCGAGGAAGGATGTCCTGGCTGCCCTCGCCGGGGGCGATCAGCTGCACGCCGTTCCACCAGTCTTCCGGATTCCAGATGGTGGTCTCGTTGTGATTGACGACGAAGGCCCTGGGCGGCTCGTTGAACTGCGAGCAGCGCGCGGTGGCTGTGGCATTGAGCACGATCCAGCCGTCCGACTTGGCGACCAGGGTCGTCATACGCGGCGTATCGATATCCCAGTCGGCCAAAGGCTTGTAGAGATTGATCGGCAGCGGGTCGCCATCGATCGGGATCGACCGGCTCAACTCGATGCTGGGACCGTTACCGGGAATGCTGATATCCGTCGTCTGAAACGACAGGGCACCGGTGTAAAGACTGATGTGTTCGCCGAAAGGATTTTCGCCCAGGGGCGAAATATCCTGCGTCACACGGATCAACTTCTTGTACTCGTCTTCCGGCGTGCTGGTCTGTGCATGAACCACACAGGCGTACGAGCCCAGGACCGCTGCGAGACACAGCACGGCCCGATGCATATAACGCATCATCATCCCCTGATTTTCCCCTGCCCCGAACCGGGCGATGCACATTTGCAAGCCGCAAGCTATTCTGTCAACTAGCAAGATCTTACGACTTGATGCACAGATTCTTTTTCAGGCGTCGTCAGGAATTCAGGGCATGAGAAATACCTGACGACCAGGAATCGACGTCAGATGCGGCGTGGTGTCGTTATGCGGCGCCACGTGATGAAGAAAAAGTTCACCATCGCACGCGACGTGCCTCAGAGCCCATCGGACCCGCCCGCCCGTGCCCCCTGGCGCTGCTCGCAAAGCTGCAGCCGTGCACTGGTGAGCAGTCCGTGGATGGACTGCAGGGCTATGTGGGCGCCTGCATTGGTTCGGGGAATGGCGCCTTCAACCGCACCGAGCATGTCGTGGACGACGTGCAGGCAGGAATCGAGCGAGAGGTCGTCATCGTTGGTGTTGGCGTCGATGGTGCAACGGCCGCACAGGCAGTTGAGGTAAATCTTGCCGGAGTCGTCGATGGTGCCGTCGGGTAGTTCGTTCGCGGGCATCACGGGTCCTTATGTGATTGGCGGGGAGATGGTGTGGCGAGTAGTCGGCGATCAGGTGTCCTTCGCGCCGCCGACAGGGGGAAAGCCCAGCTGCATATGCGGCGGCGCCTGGATGGTGACCATCGCGCCGCCGGGGGTCACGCTGAGGATGCTCACAATGATGTCCTTGCCGATGCGGATCTGCTGGCCGCGTTCGCGGAGCACGACCACGCCATCGGACGGGTCCGCGGGCTTCTCGCGCTTTCTGAACCATCTAAGGAACATCGGTCGGCCCCGACTGGCGCTGCCGGCGGGTGAGCGTGAGGGCGCGTCCGACCAGTTGCTGCAGCATGTACAGGGCCATGTGATCGCAGCAGCAGCCGTTACGTATCGTGTCGGTCAGCATGGTCGTGATGGTCTTCTGCGCATCGACGAGCGAGGTATCGATAGCCAGTTCGATTCGTCCGTCTTCCGTGGTGGGATGCCACGACAAAGGCGGCTCGCAACACGCGGGCAGATCCTTGTTTCGCACACGACGGAGGGAACGCGCGACTGGCGGCTTCGGCTTGTGGCCGGGACGTTTCCTGGGTGTATCGGACGCGGTCATCACGGCTCCCTGTGGTAGACCGCCGACCCGCGTCACTGCGGGTGGCGGGCGTGCCAGGGTCGAAAACCGGCTGTTTTTCACGGAAAAACACGGCAAGGCCGAAGCCTTCCCGGCACGCCCGCCGTAAAAGAGTATGGCAGCGGGGCGCCGCAGTACAAAAGGCCGCACTGCGGCGCCTTTTTTCTCCGTGAAAATACAGCACGGGTTTCGACACCCGGTCGCCGTTTTTAGCGGCGACCCTGAAAGCATGCGTCGACAAACGGAGGAAGGAAATAGGAATAGTCCTACGTTCCCGCGCTACATCGCCTCTTCATGAACAACGTCATTGATTTCCGTTGACCAACAGCCGTCGTCAAAACGCGGGATCGGCCAACGGCACGGATTCCGGCTTCTTCCACAAAAGGAAGTAAGCGGCGGGCAAACCGTAGAAGACCAGCCAATGGCCGGAGAAGCCGCGCACTTCATTGGCCTTGGCGGCGGCGTACTGCGACGCCGACAGCTCGCGCACGAGCCGGCCATGGTCAAGCAGGAGGTACTTGCCGTTGCTTATCGAGGGGTTGCCCTGATAGCCCACCATGAACAGCACGAAGTTCAAAAACGCGTAAGCGAAGGTCAGGCAGCCGGCCACGACAACCCATCGCGGCAAGCCTGCCGCCAGTTGCCGCATGGACTGCTTACCAGTGAAGTCGCTCCGGCTCACCAGGATGAACGGACCGAAGACAAGGAAGATGCCCATATGAAGAAACATCACATACGGGAACGCGGCCTGGACATCCACGCCGCGAAGCGTCTCCAGATGCACGGCAAGCGAAACCAGGAAGCCGGCCAACGCGAGAAGACCCAGCCCACGACGCACCACTGCCATATCCATACCTGACCAGCCTCTGCCCCTAAGTGCGCGGCCGGAGATTACAGCACAGGAATGCGAAGCGAAAAGTACTCGACAAGACGGTGCGCCGCCGGTGGATCGACGTTGCTGAGAACCACGACGACGTAGCCCTGTGCCGGCAGCACACGGAGCTCGCCATTCATTCCGTCCGCACCGCCTTCGTGCCCGTAGCTTCTCAGGCCTTCCTCGTTCAATACCTCGAAGCCGAAGCCATACCCGTAACCCGAGGCCTCGTCATGAAAGATGGGTTGGGTGGCGGCATCCTGCGATGCCTTCGATACGAGCTTCCCGCCCTGAAGGGCTTGTACGAAACGGAGCACGTCGCCGATCGTCGAGTAGCCTCCGCCTGCAGCCGTTCCCCGGTAAGGGAGCGTGTCCTTATCGGAAGCCCAGGCGTTGTTCACCCACATATAGCCTACGGCCCTGCGCGGAAGCTCATCCGACTCGGGAAGGAAGCCTGTCGAGTTCATGCCCGCCGGCTTGAAGACATAGCGGTCCACATAGTCGTAGTACGACATGCCGCTGACCTTCTCGATGACGGCACCAAGAAGCACGAAGCCATAGTTCGAGTATGCAAACTTCTCGCCGGGCGTGTAGGCAAGCTTGCGTGCACCGTAGAGCCTTACGTAGTCCAAATGGGTGCGGAGTTTGTCCCGGTTCGTGTCAAAGTCGGGTCCAAAGATATCGCCCGTGGCACCGGTATGGTTCAGGAGTTCACGGATGGTGACGGCCGATGCCGCACCCTTGTTCGGATAATCGGTGAGATACCGCCCGAACGGAGCATCGAGGGACAGTTTTCCCGACTGCACCAACTGCAATACCGCGACGCTTGTAAACATCTTGTCCATAGACCCGACGCGGAACTGCGTATCGACCGTATTGGCCTTGCCGGAGGACTGGTCCGCACTTCCCCACGCACGCTGCAGGAGAACCTGTCCCTTATGGGCAACCAGGATGGCACCGGAGAATTTGCCCTGAGCCGCCAGCCCCGAGGCCCGCGCGGCAAGCGCAGCAACCACCTGCGCCTCGCTCATGCGCGGTATCGCCAGATCGACAGGCCGCTGGACATTGTGTTCAATCGACATGCTGACGTCGGATGGCGGCTCGCCCTCCCCCACCGTCACCACTTCGCGGTGCACGGCATCGGAGTCCTTCTCCTGCAGCAGCATCGTTAACGACAGCGGCTCGGATTTCTCTATCCGAAGCACGTCATAGCCACCCGTTCGCGCCCGATCGTCGAGCATGTCCTGCACTTGCCAGTGGCGATGGTAGGTCGTCTTGTATGTTTCGAGCTGATGGGGATCGGCAGCGTTATACGCCGACAGCCAGGCGTCGAAGACTTTTGCGGCAGGCGTGGCAGGCAAGGTCGGCGCACTCATTGCTGCCGTCGACGCCATGAGCAGGAGAACCGAGAACATCTTCTTCATCACCTTCCTTCAACCCGCCCGGACTCACCCCAACAAGAGAATCGCCGCACACGCAATAGTATTGTTGACCGCATGCAATGCCATCGATGCGGCCAGACCCCCTGTCCGCCGTACAAGCCAGCCCGCCACAAGCCCAAGCAAGAGGTAGAACACGAAGTGCGATGCATCGAAGTGCAGCGCGGCAAAGAGCAGTGCCTGCCATGCATTCGCCCAGCCAAAGCTGAGGTGCCGGGAAAGGCCGCCGAGGACGAAGCCGCGGAACATCAACTCCTCATAGATCGGCACCACGACTGCCACCATCAGCAGCGCCAGGCCGGCACCGCCGACATGCGCGGCGGCAGTGACCAGGGCCACGACGGATCGGTCGTGCAAAGTACTGCGTGCCGATTCACCCAGGTGGGCGTTCGGCATGGATGCCAACAAGACAAGGGCAGAGAGAACTCCCCAGATGGAAATCGTGATCAGTGCCGTACTCAACCCGCGATTGCCCACCCATGCCCGCCACAAAAGATGGCGGGCGGCAGGCAGCAGGAACAGGGCTGCCACCCCTAACGACGCCAACTGGGTGATGACCACCATGGTCTCTTCGCCGGCGGACAGCGGTCGGCTACCCGTCAACGCCTGAAAGGCCGTCCCCGCCCACAGCATCGGTACCAGGGTCGAGGCCGCCAGATACGCGCCAAGACCCAGCCACATATGCCGCAACCCGATCGGCGCGAACAACGGCGGTCCCAGTTTTTGAAGGCGAGCCCGAACCGTTCCGCGGTAGTGCGCCGGGAAGGCAATAAGGCCGGGCACACATGCCAGGAACACCAGCAAAGCCAGGATCGCCAGCGCCAACGGCACCAGCGATGGCGAGAACAGCTGCCACGGCTGAAGTCCGAGTAGCGACCCGTAGGCAAACACCAAGGGTGCGGACATACCGGTCTTGCCGAACCAGTCCCGGATCGCAGCGGATGCGGCCTTGCCATCCTTCTGCATCACCGCGACATCCAGCCTGAGCCGGTACTGCTCCGCCGTCTGATACGCCGGCTTGACCTTGACGCGGCCCAGCGCTTCGGCAGCCTTCACTGGCATTCCCGCCCGCAGGTACACATTGGCCGCAAGCCAGGGATCGATCGTCCCCTTGCCCGCCTCGGCACGCTGCAACTCGGCGAGTGCCGCGGCCGGACTCAGGCTGTCCAGCGCGAACTTCACCCGCGCCGATTCCTTCCAGGCATACGCTGGAGCGGGAGCCTTGGCCAGCAGCGACTCCGCCTCGGCCCGGCGGCCCGTATCGCACAGGTAGCGCAACGCAGGCACCAGCTGATCACTGCCCGGATCCAGCCTGACGGAGGTCAGGGCTTCCTCATTGGCCAGCTTGGTCTGCTTGGTCGCCTGGTAACCACGAGAGAGCACGACATGAAGCCGCGCCCGCTGCTGCACCGTCCAATGGTCGCTGGCCGGCAGCAAGGTCTTGGCGAAGGCGAGGCCTGGTTC
>DASYLE010000038.1:0-41310 GCA_036009745.1 Luteibacter sp.
GCGGCGCATGCCTTGCTGATGGCCCAGGCCGAACTCGGCCAGGTCGCCACGCGCTATGCGCTGACCCTGGCCTTCAACGACGTGTTTCGCATGATGTCCTGGCTGTTCATCGGTGCCCTGGTCATGGTGCCGTTCTGCCGGCCGGCACCGACCGGTGCCAGCCCGCCGCCGGACGCTCACTAGGACGTATTACTTGCCCTGCAGGTCGGTCGCCATGGCGAGGTGATGCTTCAGGGTCGGCAAGGTGTCGTTGGCGAACGCCTTCAGGTCCGAATCCTGGCCGGACGTCGCTTCCTTCTCGAACAGGGCTACCGCGGCCTTGTGATCCTTGAGCATGATGGTCTCGTACTGCTTGTCGAAGGCCGCGCCGGTCTTCGTCTTCAGCGCGGCGATCGCCGCTGTCGAGGCCGCGTCCGGTCCGGCGGACGGGGTGATGCTCTTGTCCTTCGCGATCGCGGTCAGCTTCTCGTTCGCCGCGGTATGGTCGGTGACCATGGTTTCGGCGAAGCTCTTCACCTCGGCCGAACTCGCATTGGTCGCGGCCAGCTTGCTCAGTTCCACTTCGGCCATGCCGGCCGCGCTGGCCTTCTTCACGAAGCTGGCATCGGCGGGAGCCGGGGTCGCGGCATACACGCCGCTGGTCAGGGCAAGGGCAATCGTGAAAGCCAGGTTTGACGTCTTCTTCATGGTGGCGAACCTCGTTGGGGTTGCGCTGACGCTAGTCCCGGCGCCGTGTTGCCGGTGTGCATAATCCGTCGATCGCACCAAAGGACCATCGATTTTGTCACCGGACGGCGCGATAGTGGCGGCTGGTATGTATGCGGAGTCACGGCATGGCCGGTTCACTGGAAAACAAGGTAGCGCTGGTCACCGGCGCGGCGAGCGGCTTGGGCAGGGGTATCGCGGAGATCTATGCGCGCGAAGGCGCCCGCGTCGTCATCGCCGACCTCAATCGCGAAGCGGCCGAGGCGACGGCCAGGGACATCGAGGCAGCCGGTGGCAAGGCTATCGGCGTCGCGACCGACGTGTCCGACGAAGCGCAGGTCGAGGCCTGTTTCGCGCGGTCGGCCGAGGCGTTCGGCGCGGTCGATATCCTGGTCAGCAATGCCGGCGTGCAGATCATCTCGCCCCTGGTCGACTTTGCCTTTGCCGACTGGAAGAAGATGCTCGCCATCCACCTGGACGGCGCCTTCCTCACCACCCGCGCGGCGATGCGCCAGATGATCGCCGCCGGCAAGGGTGGCTCGATCATCCTGATGGGCTCGGTGCACTCGCACGAGGCCTCGAAACTGAAGTCCGCCTACGTCACCGCCAAGCACGGCCTGCTAGGCCTGGCACGCACCGTGGCCAAGGAGGGCGCGACCGACGGCATCCGCGCGAACGTGATCTGTCCCGGCTTCGTACGTACGCCATTGGTCGAGCGACAGATCCCTGAGCAGGCGCGGGACCTGCATATCAGCGAAGAGGAAGTCGTCCGTAACGTGATGCTGAAAGACACCGTCGACGGCGAATTCACCACGATCGACGATATCGCGGCGATCGCGCTCTTCCTCGCCAGCTTCAAGTCGAATGCGTTGACGGGCCAGTCGATCACCGCCAGCCATGGCTGGCATATGTCGTAACCGCCAGCGACGGCTAAAACGAAAACGGGCGCCGTGGCGCCCGTCTCCGTCTCACCCCGTGAGGTGGATCAGAGTGCGTAGTACATCTGGAATTCCAGCGGGTGCGTGCTGGCGCGGTAGCGGGTGACTTCCTGCATCTTCAGTGCGATGTAGCTGTCGATGAAGTCGTCGGTAAAGACGCCGCCGGCGGTCAGGAAGGCGCGGTCCTTGTCGAGCGCGTTCAGCGCTTCGTCGAGGCTCGAGCAGACCTGCGGGATGTTCTTCTCTTCTTCCGGCGGCAGGTCGTACAGATCCTTATCGGCCGGGGCGCCCGGGTCGATCTTGTTCAGGATGCCGTCGAGACCGGCCATCATCAGCACGGTGAAGGTCAGGTAGCCGGACTGCATCGGATCCGGGAAGCGGATTTCGATGCGACGACCCTTCGGGCTGGCCACGTACGGGATGCGGCAGCTGGCCGAGCGGTTGCGCGCCGAGTAGGCGAGCATCACCGGCGCTTCGAAACCCGGGACCAGGCGCTTGTAGCTGTTGGTCGTGGAGTTGGCGAAGGCATTGATCGCCTTGGCGTGCTTGAAGATGCCGCCGATATACCACAACGCGATCTGCGACAGGCCGCCGTAGAGGTCGCCGGCGAACAGGTTCTCGCCGTTCTTGGCCAGCGACTGGTGCACGTGCATGCCCGAGCCGTTGTCGCCGACGATGGGTTTCGGCATGAAGGTGGCGGTCTTGCCGTTCTGGTGGGCGACGTTCTTGATGACGTACTTCATCGTCATCAGTTCGTCGGCCTTCTTCACCAGGGTGTTGAAGCGCGTGCCGATTTCGCACTGGCCGGCATTGGCGACTTCATGGTGGTGCACTTCGACCACCTGGCCGAGCGACTCGAGCACCTTGCACATGTCGGCACGCAAGTCGCCGAGGGTGTCGACCGGGCTGACCGGGAAATAGCCACCCTTCACGCCCGGACGATGGCCGGTGTTGGTGCCGTCGTACTTGTAACGCGAGGACCAGGCCGCTTCTTCCGAACCGATTTCGTAGAACACGCGGCCCATGTCGTTCTGCCAGCGCACCGAATCGAAGATGAAGAATTCCGGCTCCGGACCGAAGAAAGCGGTGTCGGCGATGCCGGTGGACTTCAGGAAGGCCTCGGCGCGCTTGGCGATCGAGCGCGGGTCGCGGCCGTAGGCCTGCATGGTGCTCGGCTCGAGCACGTCGCAATGCATGATCAGCTGCTTGTGCGCGCTGAACGGGTCGAGGTGCGCGGTATCCGGATCCGGCATCAGCACCATGTCCGATTCATTGATGCCCTTCCAGCCGGCAATCGACGAACCGTCGAACATCTTGCCGTCTTCGAAGGTCGATTCATCGATCTGATGAGCCGGGAAGGTGACGTGGTGGTGCTTGCCGAGGACATCGGCAAAACGCAGGTCGACGAACTCGATTTCCTCGTCCTGGATCAGGTTCAGCACTTTCGCGGCGGACATAGAACAACCTCGGGTGGGTGGGCGCGATGGTTATAGCAAAGGGTATGCCAACACTTAAAAGCAGGTTAATCAGCAGGTTGACCGCTTGCGGCGACACAAGAATTCACCAATATGGTGCATATAGAACTTAGTTAGCCCCACGTTGGCGCTAGGATGAAACACTCTTGAGCCGGCCCGGCTCGGCGGCCAACACGATTCCCGCACCCAGCGAAGCGTACAAGAACGCCAGACCAAAGACGTTGGCCAGACGCAGACCTGCCTCCCCGGCAATCGGACCGTAGGTACTTACCGCTCTGCCGGCCGCATCCTGCGCGGGCACCAGGCCGGCCAAGCCACCGGTCAAGATCCCCATGCCAGTGAGCCCACTGGGGCTACCCAGCGCAGCGATGCCGGAAGGAACCGCCCGTATCGCACGCCCTGCCGCGCCGATGAGGGCACCTCCGGCGCGATGGGCGCTCTCCAGGGAGACACCCTGTTCCGAGGCAGCCAGACCCTCCATCCAGTCGTCCCTTGCAAGGAGGCAGGCCGCGCTCCAGCTGCCAGCACGACGTTCGTGACCGGCCATCATGTAGCGCGTCCCTGCCCCGGCCGCGAGGCCACCGATGCTGTCGATGACCAGATTCGCGACCGTCACCGCGCCCGGGCCGGCCGTCGCGACGAGGCCGACATCGACAAAGGCACGGACCACGTTACGCACCGAATAGGGCACGGCCAGACCGCACATCAGCTGCCACATCCGCTCGCTTACGCCCGGCACATCTTCAGTCGATGCCCAGGCCGGCCTTCCCCTGGTGTAGTACGCATCGTTGAAGGATTCCTGCAGCACCCTGCCGAAGACGACGTCCATCGCACCCTGGAAGGCACCCGCCGCCGCACCGAGTTCGGCAAGGTTGCCGCCCGCCCGCGCCAGGATCGGCCCGGCCATGAAGAGATCGAAAATCAGGGAGGCGCAGGCGAAAGGTGCTCCACCCTGCACCGCGCCATGGAGCAGGCCCATGTTCCTGTCGCGTCGCTCTACGGCCCGGATGAGCTGCTGAAAGCGTTTGGAGTCGATGCCCTCCGCGGTCAGGTGCTTGACCCGATCACCGATGAGCCTGTCGACCTCCTGCGTATTTTCTTTCGACCTTATTGGAGCGAAGAGTTCCTCCAGGTCGCGACGAAGCATCTGTTCCTCGGGAATAGGAATCCGCACCTCGCCGATCCGCGGAGCATTTTCTTCCCGCCCCAAGTGACAGGAAATGTCTTCGGGCATCTCAATCACCACGTGGTCGTATTGCTCTCCCCGTGCCTGCGAGACGCTATTCAGGTTCATGGCGAAGTCGCGTGCGTCCGACCCGAAAGCGTGCATGGCGAAGTTCGGCGAAGGCGGGCTGGCATTGATGCTGGCTAAGAACATTCCTGTTTCCTCGATCCGGGTTTACCCGTTTCTGAACTTATCCCTGCCCATGGCGCGCAACCACCAGAAATCGGCCATTTCGCCATTCTTCGGTGAAGTTTTGCCGTTACCCTACGCTGCGACCCTCATGACCTACCCAGGACCACACGCAACGTGAGCGATCTCATCAATGTCATCCTCCTCGGCATCATCGAGGGCATCACCGAATTCCTGCCGATTTCCAGCACCGGCCATCTGCTGATCGCCGAGCGTTGGCTGGGCGCGCGCTCGGACACCTTCAACGTGGTGATCCAGGCCGGCGCGATCCTCGCGGTGACCTTCATCTACTGGAAACGGATCTGGGAATTGCTGGTCCACTGGCGCAAGCCGGAGAACCGCGATTACCTGGCCAAGCTGTTCGTCGCCTTCCTGATCACCGCGGTGCTCGGCCTGGTCGTCGCCAAGCTTGGCTTCAAGCTTCCGGAGACGGTAACGCCGATCGCCTGGGCCCTGGTCATCGGCGGCATCTGGATGCTCGCGGCGGAAAAACTCGCGGAAAAACAGGTCGACCGCAGCACGGTGACCTGGCGCGTGGCGATCCTGGTCGGCATCGCGCAGATCGTCGCCGGCATCTTTCCCGGCACCTCGCGCTCGGCGGCGACCATCTTTACCGCCATGCTCGCCGGCACCAGCAACCGCGCGGCGGCCACCGAGTTCGCCTTCCTGGTCGGCATCCCGACCATGTACGCAGCCAGTGGTTATGAACTGCTCAAACAATGGAAGGGTGGCGGTGCGGTGCATGAGGACTGGACGGCGCTGGCGATCGCTTTCGTGGTCTCGGCGATCACCGCTTTCGTCGCGGTGAAGTGGCTGCTCGGCTACATCCGCAGCCATCGCTTCACGCCGTTCGCGATCTACCGCATCGCGCTGGGTATCGCCCTGCTGCTGTTCCTGCCCAGCGGCGTGTGATGCCGTGACCGCGCCGGTGCGCTATCGATGGCTCGATCTGCGCATCGACACGGCGCGGCAGACGGTCGCGCGCGACGGCGTCGCACTCGATGTCGGCGGCCTGAGCTTCCAGTTGCTTGCTTTCCTGCTGGCCCAGGGCGACCGCGTGGTCGGCTTCGACGAGTTGATCGCCAATGTATGGGCGCCCGCGGTGGTCAACGAGGAAACCGTGACGCAGCGGGTGAAGCTGCTGCGCCAGGCGATCGGCGATGACGGCCGCGCGCCGCGCTATATCCGTTCGGTACGCGGGCGTGGGTACCAGCTTTGCGCCGCGCCCGAGCCGGACGAACCGCTGGCAACGCGCAAGCCGCGCCGCGCGATCGGACTGGCCGTGGCAGCGCTCGTCGTCGCCGGCGCCAGTGCCGCGGGCATCGTCGCCTGGCGCTACGCGGCCACACCACCGGCGCCGGACAGTCTGGTCGCACGCGCCACCTATTACGCCGGCATCGGTCAGCGGGACAACAACGAACGCGCCATTGCGCTCTACCGGCAGGCGCTCGCCCGGACGCCCGGCGACCCTGCCGCGCTGATCGGTTTGAGCCGTGTCTACAGCGCGCGCGTCTGCCTCTACAACTTCCCGGCCGAGTGGGCGGAGCGCGCCGACACCCTGGCCGGGCAGGCCCTGGCGAAGAATGGCAACGACGCGCGCGCCTGGTCCGCGAAGGGTTACGCCGCCGATTGCCTCGGCCGCATCGACGATGCCATCGCCGGCTATGAGAAAGCCTTCGCGCTCGATGATGGCGACGATGCCAGCCGCGCCTCGGCGGCCTATCTCTACCAGGAGAAGGGTCGACTGGCCGACGCGCTCCACGCGAACATGCGCATGCACGGCGACCCGTCACGCGTACGCTATCGTGACGTGCAGGTGGCCCGCGAACTGGAACTGCTCGGCTTCGCCAGCGCCGCCGAGGCACGCTTTAGACAGAGCTTCCAGCTGACGCCGGACAATGTCTTCTCGAATATCGCCTGGCCACGCTTCCTGTTCCTGCAAGGCCGGTTCATCGAGGCGCAGGCCGCCCTCGACGAAGCCATGGCGCGGCATACCGAACACATCGACCTGTATCAGCTGGCCGGCGAACTGGCCCTGCTGCGCGGGGATCGCGCCGGCGCGGCCCGGGCCTTTACACAGGCGGCGACGCTTCGCCCCCAGGTCAGCCTGCCGGGGACCCTGGCGCGTCTGTATGGCGACACGCCCGCCGATCCACGCTGGGTGGCCGGGCGTATCGACGAACTGGATGAAGCGCTTCGTGGCACCCAGGTCTGGCCGCAGGGACCGCTGGAAATCGCCGTGCTGGAACTGGCGCGAGGGAACCGCGAGGCGGCGGTCGCCGCGATCGATGCCGCCATCGCCGCGGGCTATCGCGACAAGGCCTACCTGCAGACTTCGCCGCTGTTTCGCGCCCTGGCAGGCGATCCGGGAATGGCGCGGTCCATCGATACGATCAGCATGCGCATCGCCGTCGAACGCCAGCGCGTGCTGGCAGCGGACTGGAAACCGGCGGACCTGGGCAAATGATCGGCCGGATGCTTGGCGCATTACTGCTCTGGACCCTGCCTTACGCAGCGCAGGCCGAGCCACCGTGGCGCATCGAAAGCTTCTGTCATCGCGAGGTCGCCGCGGACAAGCGCTGCCTGGTCCGTGCGCGGCAGGGCATCATCACCTGGCGCATCGCGGAGATGCCGGTCGCGCCCGCCGTTGACTGGACTGGCGGCGTCGCCGTGCTGCGCTTCGCCAGCAAGACGCCGGTCACGATGTTCTATGCGCCGCCCAACCGCGTTGCGGGGCCGTTTCGCGATGTGCTTGCGGTGGATGTCGCGAAAGAGCGGATCGTGCGCAGGGCCGGGCCGAAAACGGTCGAGGTACGCGGGCTGTTCGACCATCGCATGCTGGTTCGCACCGAATTCGCCGCGGTGCCACGAATCATCGATGCGAGCTTCGCCGGCGACATGCTGGTGCTGCGGATTCGCGACGCGAACGACCGGGTCGTGCAACATCGCGTCCCCATGGTCGCAGGCAGCGTCCTGTAACGCGCGATGCCGTGGGAGCGAACCCTGTTCGCTCCCACACAAACCCGCGATCAGTCGAGGGATTTCAGTACATAATCGCGAAAGATCGCCTGCGACTGCGGATGGGCGTAGCGCTGGTTGTAGGCCTTGCTGGTGATCACAGCGACCAGCTGGCGTTCCGGCACGACGAAGACGTAGTTTCCGCCGTTGCCCGACATCGCCCAGGCCGTGACGTCCCTGCCGTTCACCTGAAAGTGGAAGTGCCACCAGAAATAGCCGTACTCGGCATCCTCGCGGGCCTGCGCATGCGGGGTCAGCATGGCCTTGACGAAGGCTTCCGGGATGACTTGTTTGCCCTGCCAGCGGCCGCCCTCCAGCGCCAGCTCGCCGAACTTGGCCAGGTCACGCGAACGGTAGCGCGTCCCGCCGCCACCCATGCCGATGCCCTCGGGTGAACGATTCCACTGCACCTTGTCGATGCCGAGCGGCTTTTCCAGCACCTCGGCGGCGAACTCGGACAAGGGCCTGCCCGCGGCACGCTCGACCGCGGCGCCGGCGACAAAGGCATCCGCCGTGCAATAGGAGAATGAACGGCCGTATGGGCTGTCTGCCGGCTTGGTCATCCATGGCGCGAAACCCTTGATCGGCAGGTCGAGGGCGAATTGCAGCCAGCTTTCGGTGACGTACATGCGCTCCTCATTGCCCGTCGAGAACTGATTTTCGTCGTCGCACTCCCAAAGCGAACTCATGGTCATGAGGTCTTCGAGGGTGAAAGCGCGCTTGCGCGGATCCGGGTGCTGGACCGGTTGGCGATCGGGGAAGAAGTCGTAAACCCGCGCATGCACATCGGCGATCAGCTTGCGATCGATGGCGGCGCCGACCAGCAAGGCGGTGACGCTCTTCGAGGCCGAGCGGATGTCGTTGAGGACTTCCGGGCCACCATCGTTGAAGTAGTGCTCGTAAACCAGCTTGCCGTGGCGGACGACGAGGATGCTACTGATGTCCTTATAAGTGCCATCGACGATCTTGCCTTCGACGGCCGAGAGCGTCGCCGTGTTCACGCCCTGGCTGGCGGCATCGGCCCCTTGCCAGCCATTGCCGGCGGCGGGCGGCGGGGATGTCGCGGCGGTGGCGGAAAGGGCGAAGCCCAGGGCGAAGCCCAGGGCGAGGGTGAAGACGGACTTGCGAAGCATGGCGGATCCAGCGGCAGGGTCGTTCGACCGGAGCCCCGATCACAGCCAATCACCGAATGAAGTGCCCGCCAGCGCGAATGAAGAATTCTGAAAGCGTGGCTCAGCCCCGCCGGATGCCACGCCCGCGCGCTATCGACGCACGGGCGAAGGGCATTCTAGAAACCCAGTTCGGTCAGCGAGGGCTGGTCATCCGGACGCCGGCCCGACGGCCACAGCAGGCGGCGGTCGCCCTCGGCGATCGGCGCATCGTTGATGCTGGCGATGCGCAGCCGCATCAGTCCTTCCTCGTCGAATTCCCAGTTTTCGTTGCCGTAGCTGCGGAACCACTGGCCGCTGGCGTCGTGGCTTTCGTAGGCGAAGCGCACCGCGATGCGGTTCTCGCGAAAGGCCCAGAGCTCCTTGACCAGCCGGTAATCGAGTTCGCGCTGCCACTTGCGGGTCAGGAAAGCCTCGATCGCCTCGCGGCCATCGACGAACTCATGGCGATTGCGCCAATGGCTGTCCACCGTATAGGCGAGGGCGACCCGCGCGGGGTCGCAGGTGTTCCAGGCATCCTCGGCCAGGCGGACTTTCTGGATGGCCGTTTCCAGGGTAAACGGCGGCAGTGGTGGGCGGCTCATGGTTCGGTACCCTCTTTGTCGATGATGGAAGGACGGCGCCCGGCGCGGCCGAACGTCATGCTGCGGAATACCCCGTCCTTGCGGATCAGCGCGTGGAACAGTGCCGCCGCGAGGTGCATCAGGAAGGTCAGGAACAACAGGTAGGCGAAGAAGCTGTGCGCGTTGCGCAACGCCGCGTACAGGGCAAGATTGTGCGGCATGATCGGCGGCAGGTGCAGGCCACCGAGGATCTGGATCGGATAGCCGGCCGCGGAGAGCATGCTCCAGCCCAGCAAGGGCATCAGCAGCAACAGGAAGTACAGCAGGTAATGCGACAGCGTCGCCGCGTGCTTCTGCCAGTCCGGCAGATCGGACGGCAACGGCGGCGGCCGATGGGTCAGGCGCACCGCGATGCGGATCAGCACCAGCACCAGGATCGCGACACCGAGCGGCTCATGCCAGGCGATCAACCAGACATGCGCCTGGCCGACGGTCGAGACCATGCCTGCACCGATGAACAGCATGGCGATCACCATCACCGCCATCAGCCAGTGCAGGATCCGCGCGGGCAGGTAGAAACGATCCACGGACTTATTCATGGCGACCTCCCTGCGCGGCCTGGGCGCTGGGATGCGGGCCTTCGGCGGCGCGGCGGCGGAACGACGAGGAATACACCGCCGAACGCGTGGCGAGGATCGGATCGTCCGAGCCGGCGATGCCCGGCGGCAAGACCAGCGGATCGAAGTTGATGTCCCGGCAGGGGCCATCCTCCTCGGTCGCGATATGGTCGACCGTGAGGGTGCCGACCTCGACGTTCTCGCGATCGGCCGGCCATTCGCGCGTGGCGTCATTGGTCGGATCGCCGGGTGCGGCGAGGGTGATCCGCAGGTTCCAGCGCAGCGGGGCTTTCGCCACGCGACCGACGATGTCGTCGAACAGGAAGTTCGGTGCCATCGCCGCCAGCTTGTCCTTGTCGATCTCGGCGAACGGGGTGTCCGGCAGGAAGGACCAGCGCACGAAGCGCGAGGCACCGTCAGTGCCGGTGAAGCGGAACGCATTGATGCTGTAGTAAGTGCCGTTGGCGAAGCTCGACGGCAGCGGATGATCCTTCAGCCACTGGTTGAACGCGCGCGTTTCCGGATGCGCGGCCAGGTAGGCGGCCACCCTGGCCGGATCGGGCTTGCCGTCGGCGCCGGGCGCGGTATCGCGCTGCAGGTCGAGGAAGGCCTGCGGCGTGCCGACCGGGAAGATCGGCGTGTCGTCCATGCCGGTACGCCAGACCTCGCCGTTCGGCGCGGTGATGTTCAGGGCCATGGAATGGAAGACCAGCCGCCCGTCCGGCGCCATCGGCATGCCACCGCCGGTCGAGAAGCGACCGAATACCGCCGAGGGTGCGTTACCGAAGACCGCCGCCTTCGACAGTTTCGCGCCCTGGCCGTTGGAATCGAAATGCCCGGTGAAACAGATGCCCTTGGCATGCGCGCGGCGAAAGCCTTCATGCAGGCCGTCGTGCTGTTGCAGGGCGTCGGCGAGCGTATTCGGGGCGATCCGCTGGGGACTGAGCCAGCCGGCGACATAGGCGAAGACCAGGACGATCGCCCCCAGGATCGCCGCGATCGCAAGGCCGGCGCGGCCATGCTCTCGTACCTGTTGGCGGAGGGACTGGAACGTTGTCATGGCTTGGCTCCCGGTAGGCGGCGTCAGTGTTGTCCCCTGAGGAGACGCATGCAACGCGCTTTTCATTTCACCGGCGGAGCTGGAGCGCGGTAGAGTGCGGCCCAGGTTCCGCATCGAGGGTGTCGATGAACAGTCGTATCAACGGCGCCATCTGGCTGGCCGCCCTGCTGCTCGCATCGACAGCTGCAGCGGAGCAACGCCTGCAGGCCACTGGCGACGCCACGCTGTTCCTGCCGGACATCGTCTCCACACCATACTCCGAGGTCAGGCTGGCGATCAGCCCCGATGGCAAGACCCTGCTCTGGGGCAGCACCGACCGCCCAGGCGGCCCCGGTGGCTGGGATATCTGGATGGTCCGGCGGGAAGGTTCGGGCTGGAGCAAGCCGGAGCCCGTCCCCTTCGACACGCCGGCGCATGAGTTCGATCCGGCCTTCGATCACGATGGTCGCTATGTCTACTTCTTCTCCAACCGCCCTGGCGGTTTCGGTGGCGACGATATCTATCGCGCCAGCTTCGATGCGAAGACCGCCCGCTTCGGCAAGGCCGAGAACCTCGGCGCCAACATCAACACGACAGGCGACGAGTGGGCTCCCGCGCCGTCACCCGACGGCAAGCACCTGCTGTTCGCCAGCAATGGCTATGCCTGCGCCACCCGCCACGACCTGTTCATCGCCACGCTGCGCGACAACGGCAGCTGGCGAACCCGGCCTTTGCCGGGCGAGGTGAATTCGGCCGAGGATGAGTTCGACGCCACCTTCGTCCCCGGCGGCATCGTCTTCGCCCGTTCGACCGATGTGGACAAGGCGCCGATCGCCCTATGGTTCGCCCCCACCGGCACCGACGACGGCTACGGCACGCCGGTACGCCTGGACAACCGCATCAACGTCGACGGCGGCTGGACCCTCGGCCCCTCCACCGATCCCCAACACCCCGGCCTGCTGCTGTTCTCCGGCCAGCGGACGCCGAACCGCGGCAAGTCGGATATCTATGCGGTATCGGTGCGCCTCGAGCGATAAACACGTCGCGCTTGCATGGCCCGGTTGATCAGGCCACGCGCGTCGGACTGGCTTGTGCGTGGTTTACATCGACCTGTGTATGCGCGGGATTTTTCTGATCTGCATTATCTGCAATTAGCCGCAATGCCTGGCCGCTCTGGTCGATGGGAGTGACGATCGCCTGCTGCGTCTGCACGTCGACGACACGCTTGAGCGGCGAATTCAGCTCGCCCTGTACCGCAAAGGCACGCGACGCATCGTCATTCAGCACGACGTGGTCAATCTTGCTCATGCCATCGCTACGCGCGGCCACGACCAGGGCCGCCGCCAGATTGTCGCTGCGCTGATCCGGCCTGCGCTGATGCTGCGCATCCAGGCGGTGAATACCGTCCAGCGCCTGCTTGTACATCGCATTGTCGGGGTGGCCCGGCTGATCAAGGTGTGGCGGTGCGGGGTGCGAGGGTGCCTGAGCATGATTCACCGTTTCGAGCCGGCGCAGTGTTTCAGGGCCGGCAACACCGTCGACCTTCAGGTGCTGCTCGTGCTGAAACACCTCGACGGCCTGCCTGGTACGCGCACCGTAATCGCCGTCGACCGTCAACGGATGACCCGAGGCATCACGGTAACCGTGCTGGTTGAGCAGTTGCTGGACCTGGCGGTGGTTCGCGTCAGAACCCGCAACGTGTATTGGATGCGCCAAGGGATCGGATGCGCCTGGCGTATAACCATGATCGAGCTTCCGCTGCCACGATGCGGCCGCGGTCTTGCGATCGGCCAGGCCTTTTTCGCCGCCATTGATGTCGTGGCACGCACCGGTCACATTTTCCTGGTGCTGGTGGGGGACGACCCTCGATTCCCAGTAGTGAATGGCGATTTTGGCAGCAATCTCACGATTTTCGGCCAGTTCGGGGTGACCGACCAGATCCAGTCCGAGTTCCTTGCCGACACTCTCATAGTTGGCTCGGCCAGTCAGTTGCACATAGCCGCGTCCGTGGTACTTCCATCCATCGCCGGGCTCGGTGTTGCCGAGGTTGAGCTTGCCCCATTTGCCTCCGTAGATTTCATTGGCAACGGCCTCGGCGCCGCCCTTGGCGACTTTGTCCGCGTCCGCGAGGGTGCTCATGCCGTTGCGGCCCGGGAACACCTCGAGCAGGCGGGCACCCGAGTAGTTCAGGTTCTCGCTCATATGCGAGTAACCGCCTGATTCGACCTGCATCTGACCCATGAAATTGGCCAGTTCCTTGTGATCCTTGATGCCCGCGGCCGTGGCCTGCTCCATCAAGTAATCGGCATTGTCTTTGGATGACATAACCTGGTTCTCCTTCGCTCAGGGCTGCCTGGCGATATGAGTTCAATGCGTGCTGGGCAGTCCGTGTGACTGGATGTCCGGATCGCTCTTCCATTTCAGTACGGCGTCGATAACCGCATCATCGTCGAGCCCCGTGACTTTCCCGGACTGGCACTTCATGTCTTTCGCCGCATGCAGTTCTCCGACGCGCTGGACAAGTACCCCGCCCTCGTCGACGCCCGTGCCCGAAACCGAATAGACGATATATTTGTATCCGCCATTGGCGAATGAATACGCCGCGCCACCATTGGCGCCACCGTAGGTGAGATGCGTACGCGCGAACGTGGCATCCGCGCCTTTCGACGGATAGGTGAATTCCGGCGCACCGGGGCTACCGAATGTGTAATGGAAACGACCTTCGCCGGCAGCGCAGATGGAAACGACTTTCTTCCCGCCAGCCAAAGGACAGGAAAAGACGATCTTTTCCCCTGCCGCGCATAGCGAGTCAGCCGGCCTGGCGTCCGCGGCTCGTGCCGACCAGGAACTCGTCGCCAGCAGGAGACCGCCCGCGATCATCGTCATGCTTTTCATCGTCATATGGGTTTCCACGGTTCCTTTCCGACCGTCATGGCGCCGCGCCTTTGGCAGGAGTATCCGTGTGCCGCTGGGCCTCCTGCTGGCGCATGGCCGGTGCCTGCTCCGCGGGTTTGGCCTGCGCGGCCTGGCCAAGTGCAGCCGTGCTTTTCTCAAGCGAGGTGGACACTGCCTGGGCGGTCGGCACTTCCGCGATTCGCTTGAGCGGGGAGTTCAGGTCGCCCTGCACGGCGAAACTGCGGGAGCCATCGTCGCTCAGCGCGACATGGTCGATTCGGGACATGCCTTCCCGACGCGCGGCAACGACCAGGGCAGCGGCGAGATTCGCACTGTGCTGATCCGGTGCGCGCTGATGCTCGGCGTCGAGGCGATATACCGCACCGAGCGCCTGTCGATACATCGCATATTCCGGGGACGCCGGATCGTCCATCCGCGCCGTCGCCCGAACGGAACCCCCTTCAAGGTTCGGTCCCTTGTGCTGCAAGGCTTCCAGCGTCTTCGGCCCCGCCACGCCATCTACATGCAAGCCATGGTCATGCTGGAATGCCTTGACTGCCGCTTCCGTGTGCTTGCCGAACGTGCTATCCGCCTGCAGCGGCTTGCCATTCGCTTCGGTGTAGCCCAGGTGGCCGAGTTCCTTCTGCAGCTGTCGAATGCTTTCGCTGTGCTCGCCTTCCTTCATGACACCAGGGACATTCGCGAGCCCATCCTGGTGCGCGGGATGCGCCGGGGGAGCTGCCGGTGCGGCATGTTTCGCGTGCGGCGCGGGTACTTCCGTCGACGCGCCTTCATGCAATGGCGGCTTTACCCGGAATTCCGGCTTGGCGCGCAACGCACCGACAATCTGGAAATCGCGTCCGTTCCAGTATTCGCCGGGCGCGGTGCCCTTGGAGACCAGGGCCGGTCCAGTACTGACCTGCGAGCCGTAGAACTCCATGTTTCCCTTCGCGTCATAGTCCTTGAAGATGCCGACGTGCTGGCCGTGCTTGCCCGTGAACATGACGACATCGCCTTGCTGAAGCGAGCCGTTGGGCTTGCCGGCATCTTCGGCGGAGACGACGTCGAAATGCTTGCGGGAGTAATCGGAAATCGTGTTGCCTTCGAACAACTTGGCGGTTGTGAACGGCGAGTTGCCGACATCGTAGCCGGCATTCTTCAGGCCACGCCAAACCAATGACGAGCAATCCACGCCTTTGAGGCCGTCATGATCGAGATCCTGTTCGTTGCGGCTGCGATCGGTATGCCTGTCCGGCGAATGGTTCTTCAGGTCCTTGTCGCCGCGACCGTACTCGTAGCCCTGGCCTTCCTGGGTAAAGTGGCGATACGCCTCGTCGTAGATGTCATTACTCATGGAACCTCCGCTCTGATCCGTCGATGAAGTGGCCGCTCAAAGGCCCATGGAAAACTCGCCGAAATCCTCGGCACTGATCCAGCCTGACGGGCAATCGCCCGTGTATCCGGCGGCTGTCCGATGACAGGCTTCGCCAGTCGCTGGCTTGATCCATTCAATGGGCTGGTCGCTACCGTCCTGGCAGGTGGTCTTGCCCGCACAGGCTTTCACGCTCGCCACCGGTATGGCCGTGACGAAATACCACTCGACGTCGCCATGCTTCTTGCGGGCGTCCGCGGTGACACAGGCGAATTGCTTGTCCTTCAACCGCGCGACCGGTGCACCCCGGGCAGCGGAAAGCGCCTGGTACAAGGTCGCCGAAGCGCCATTCTTCGCGTAGATGGCACCATACGTCCCTTCCGCGCCACAGCCTTCCGGATAGGTGGCGATCTGGTACTCACCCGCGACGCATTGGGCATCCCAGCCCTTCTGCTTCTGCGTGCAGGTCACGCCCTCCAGACCGCGTACCGGTGCCGGAAGCCCGGCGCCGCTCGTGGTCGAATCCCTACCCGCGCCATCTGCGGCTATTGCGCCGACGGCATACATCGGCAACAGACAGAACAGCGCGATGGCAACCATTCGCGTGAATTTTTTCATGACCGTCTCCTCCGATTCCCTGTTGCCTCGCGCCGGCTCAGACCGCCAGTTCGGGTATGACCGTCTTAGGTAGCAAGCGGCTCGTGAAATATCGGTCTTTGTAATAGCGGATCTTCTCGCAAAGTACCGGATGCGGAATGCCTTCGTAAAAGAAGACCTGCTTTTCCGTGCCCAGGGCCTTGAGCTCCTGCGGCAACATCAGCGCACGTCGTTCCTCGCTCTGGCTACGCGACACATCGCCACGCTTGCCACGCGTGGTGTTTTCCTTGCGCACCGTCGTGTAGCCGAGCATGTCCGAATAGTCGTTGGCATCCTGCTGTTCGCGTGGCGCAAAGACGATCTGCAATGCATGGTTGGTGATCATGGTCCGCGAGATATCCCGCCCGTACGTCGCGTCGAGCTGGGCCATGCTCTGAATGATCGGCAGCAACCGAATGTTGTAGCCAGCCATATAGGACACCGCGGAGGCAATGATCTCGACCTTGCCGATCGAAGTGAACTCATCCATCAACAGCAGGCACTGGTATTTCAGCGCCGGGTTGTTCTGCGGCAACTCCTTGGTATTGAGGTTGATTAGCTGGCTGAAGAACAGGTTCACGATCAGCCGGCTCTCGGCAAGCTTGTTCGGCTGGATACCGATGTAGATGGTCATCTTCTTCTTGCGCACATCCGTGAGCAGGAAATCGTCCTCACTGGTCGCCGCATCGAGAACAGGATTGATCCACGCGTTGAGCGGCTCCTTGAACGTCCCGAGGATCGAGGCAAAGGTCTCGTTCGCTTGCGACAGCAGATTGGCAAACGCCGATTGCGCGTTGCCGCTGAGGAACGGACGCTGCGACAGATAGTGATACAACTGCTTCAGATCCGAGCCGTCGCCCGACGACAAACGGTAAACCGCGCCCAGCGTCGGCTTGTCGCGCAACAGTAGTGGGATGCCGCGCTTCTCGTCGTCTTCCCATTTCTCGAAAAGATAAAGGGTAAACGCCATGAAGGCGTTACGTGCCTGGCTGACCCAGAACTTCTGGTCGTCCGCGCCATCCGGATAGAGCATCGCCGCAATGCTCATCAGGTCGGACACACGGAAAGCCGGGTCCTTCGATACGTAACTCAAGGGATTCCATCGATGCGTCCGGCGGTCCTCAGCGAACGGATTGAAAAGGTAAATCGCCTGTCCCTGGCCGGCGCGCCAACCACTGGTCAGCTCGTAGTTCTCCTGCTTGATGTCCAGGACCACCATCGATTCCTGATACTCGAGCAGGTTCGGGATGACGACCCCGACACCCTTGCCCGAGCGCGTAGGCGCAGCGAGGATCACGAACTGCTGGCCGCTCAGGCGTACCAGTTCGCCATTGAACTTGCCGACAAGGACACCTGTGTTCGAGGACTTGAACATGCCATGCCTGCTCAGGTCGCCAGACCGGGCAAAACGCGCATCGCCATGCATGGACTGCTTCTTCGGCCTGAGCACGAAGTACGACGCGATCAGCCACAGCAGGATGGGCAAACCGAATCCGAGATAACCGGACCATTTGATGCGTCCCACATAGGGCCGTAATTGGGGCAGGTCAAGCGAACGTACGTAATCGGGGTACGTGTGCCATGCCAGCAGGCCCGTTCCAAGCTTGAGGAACATCAATGCAAGGAAACCGGAAAAGAAATCGCCGGCGACCAGGGCGACAAGAGCCAGTCCTCCGACCCAGTACCATTTTGCCTTGTTCATGCATTCCTACCTTGGTGCTTTTTGAAAAGGCTGCCCGTGCCGGAACAAGCGAAAGGCCGCCGTCATCGCCATTCCGTTCCCGGGCCGCAGGTGCCTTGGCACCTCGCGTTCGTCCAACGTATCCGCGGTCCATCAGTGAAGGCTGGGTGTTTCCTGGCCGGTCCCGGGTCCTGTCCATGCGCCCGCGCCCAGCGCCTGCGGGCATACCCGCATGAACTCGGAGACTTCCTCCTCGTTGTAGGGCTCTTCGGGGTCGACAATGGTCCATATCCCCAGCAGCCCGTCTATCGCCGCCCAGTTGCCCCACAGGGGATCACCGTATGTGCAGAAGACGAACGGATCGTTCGATCTCCCGACGACTTCGTAAGTGCCCTCGTCACTGGCAAAGGCGGATGTCGCCACGCCCAGTGCGAGCACCAGCACCAAAATGAAGTTTCTCGCCAACATTTCATACTCCATGAAAATTTACCATCGCCATGGTGAAACGGCTGCAGCACGATCCGGATTGCATCTCCGCCGACCACCATTCGGAAGGCCTCGCGGCTGGATGGCACGCATGGCGTCAGCGACAGCGGTTGCTTATTTAATTCTCACCGGAAGGCTGCAATCGCTGTAGACGATCTTGCAAGCCGACGTCAATTTTCCACAGCCTTCCATGGCACTTGCCTCGGTATTGGATTTATCCGGACCCCTGGCGGTGTCATGGGCGGTGGAGCCCCACGCGATCGCGGCACATTGATTGCTGTATGCCGTCTCCACTTCGCAGGTCTGGCTGCCATGGCTGCCGCAGTCTCCCATCGCGGCCGCAATGGCTTCCGCTTTACTCGCACGCCCGGCGACGGTACCCGCGCCGCCAGTCTTGCTGTCGATCGCGATGGCTCCCCAACGATCGGCCCATACGGCCTTGGGCTGTACCTGGTGTTGTTGACTCCCGTTGTCCTGGAGAGCTTCCGGAGGAACACATTGACCACCGCCGGTGTCCACACCGGTGGCGCACTGCGCATGTGCTGCCGTTACGTAAACGCTGCCCGCCAGTACGAGCAAGGCCACCCATGTCATCGCCCTGGTCTTCAACCCCGTGGTCCCGTCTTGGTCACGTCCTGGTTCGTCGAGGCCGTCAGGCCCATGCCTGCCGGATTCGAATAGTTCGCGAATGTATTGGTACTTGGTCTTGCATCGGATTGACTTGACTGATCGGCGATCGGCATCGGTTGGCCATTCGGTGACGCCGCGACCTGCTGCCGTTGCCCGCCACCGCCTTCGCCACGTCCAAAGGGAGAGTAGGAGCTGAATTGCCCCAGCGTGCCCTGGAAGAACGCCGCCGCCATGGGTGGCGCGCTGATGATCAGCGTGGTCAGTACCAGGCCCAGCCCTCCCTGCTGCATGGCCATGCTGTTGATGCCGTCGGTCGTGGTGCCGGTGGCCATCGATACCAGGTATTGCGCGACGAAGGCAGACGACACGGCGCTGACCATCTTCATGGATATGCTGACCATCACGCTCAGGACGGCCAGCGAGAACAAGGTACCCATGCCGTAGAACAGCCATCTGCTGAAGAATGACTTCGTCTGTTGGAATAGTAGCGACAGGATGAACAACGGTCCGAAACCGATGAACAGGGCCAGGGCGATCTTGTTGAGCAGGAGCATGCAACCTGCGATGACACTCGGGCCGGCCATGCCGAAGCCGGTAAACCACTTGTCCCGTGCCTTGGCGCTCTCCGCCGCGTCGTTGCCGCCCGTGTCCAGCGAATCGACGATCGCCATGCTTCCCTGCATGAGCGCGAGATTGTTATCGATCGATTGGAACGGACTAGCGCTGCTGCCGGTCACCACGGTGGAGATGGCCGTCGACAGGCCATCGCTCAGCGTCCAGTAAAGAGGCGACGAGGCCGCTGCCATGCTGGTGGCCATCCCGATGACGAGCACCGCACGAAGAGAATCGCCCACCAGGGCCATCATCGGCTCGCGCGACTGCCCGGTGACGATGCGGTAGCCCTGGATCAAGATCCACAGGGTCAGCAGGGTCAGGGCGAGGATACCGACGAACTGCGTGGTATTCGACAACAGGTTCCATTGGAAGATGTCGATTTCGTTGCGCAGGAAGTCGTTGATCGTCTTGAAAAAGACGAACTGGACCGCATCGCCTGGCGAGGCCAGCGCGCTGAATCCTGTATCGATCATGGAGACCATGCGGCAGCGCTCCCGGTGGGACGGCGTGGCGCTGCGATACCCGGGCGACGAGCCGTCCGGTGCATCGCAACGACGGTTGATGAGTTCATGTGCTTACCAGCCATTGCTCTGTCCGACACTCAGTGTCTTCATGCCCGACGGCGTCGGACTCTGCTGCGCCCTCAGGGCCACTTCGAGTGCGGCGCCCGTGGTCAGGGTGCTGATCAGCGAATTCGTATCGATGGGACCGAGCAACGGGATGTTGATGCTACTGCCCGAATCCGGGGGATTACCCGTGGCCGCGGCGTTGGCAAGTTCCGTCTGCTGGGTTCGCAGGTAGCGAAGCCGCGTTTCGTAGGCAAAATTGACCGACTCCATCTGCTGGTGGTCGATCGCCAGCAGGGTGTAGAGCGCGGTGAGTTTGTTGGTGTTGTCCTCGAGCTTGCCGAATTCCTGCGACTTGATACCCTCCCGCTCCTGCAGGATGGCCTGCAACGAATTATTTCGATCAGTGGTGATCTTGTACATCGCGGACATGTACATGTATTGCGCATTCTGCGTCTTGACGATTTCCTGGCAGTTCGCCTGCTGCTTGTCGACCAGCTTCGTGCACTGGCTAATGCCGTCCTCCAGCGCGGCCGTCGCCAGGTCCATCCCCGGTCTGTCGACTAACGAGTACTTACTGGCGGGGGTAGCACTGCCAATGGTCTGGTTCTGGTTGATCGCCTTGACCTGTTTATCGGCATCCGAGGTGCTCTTGTCGATGTTGGACAGGCTCGAGTTGCCGGTTTTGTCGACTACCTCCCACTGCGCGTGCGCGGATGTCGCGGCAAGGCAGAGCAGCAGTACCAATGCACCGGCCATGCGACGCCATACACGGCGGCCTTCGACCGGCACCCGCTGGAAAAGGACGTTATCCATGGCTCTCTCCGTTTTTTGTGTCCGTCGTATGTTCATGGTCATGCCGCCGCGGATCGCTTCGATTGCGGTGGAGTGGGAGGCTTGCCCTTGCCGCTGCCCTTGCGGTTCTCATAGAAGTCCGCGAGCCACTGCTCGGGGCGCAAATCGTCCGGCAAGACGCCCTCGGCAGCCGCACGATCGCGGAGGATTTCGTGCATGATCTCGATATTGTCCGTGGACGCCGAGATCACGGCGAGGGCGTCGTCCATGCCACGCAGATTCAGCTGGCATACCGAGGAAGCATGACCCTGCTTGACGAGAAAGCAGCGTGAACGCTCGTCCAGGCTGACGACCACCTGGTACTCGGCGTCGGTAAGCTTGAGCCCACCGACGTAATCCTCGCGGCTCGCATTGGGATTTGGCAGCAGGATCATGGTGGCGGTCTGCTCGATCAGGGACGCCGCGATGTCGCTCGCCAGCGCGTCTTCGGGACTCTGCGTGGCGAAGATGCCCAGGCCGTTCTGCTTACGGATGGTCTTCTGTTTGTTCTTGGCGAACTCCTTCAGGCCGCCCTTGCCGTCGAGGATTTTCCAGAACTCGTCCATCACGTAGATCAGGGGACGCCCATCGATCAGCGCTTCGAGTTTGTGCAGCAGGTAATTGATGACCGGCACACGGACTTCCGGATTATCGATGATGTCGGTGTAGTCGAAACCGATGATGTTGGCTTTCTGCAGATCGATGGTGTCGACGGGATTGTCGAACACCCAGCCCAGCGAATTGTCCCCCGTCCATTTGCGCATGCGCGCGAACAGGCCGTCGTCGCCCATGTTCGGCAGGCTCTTCTGGAAGTTGGTCATATTTCGCAGATGCATCGGCGTGTCGAGCATGTTCTCCACCGCGCGGAAGATGTCTTCCTCCTCGCGTGAACTGTAGATACTCTTGCCCGCCAGCACCTTTATCAGGTCGGCGAGGAACTGGGTATTGTCTTCGTTGCGCTCGCAGTGGAACGGATTGAAGCCCGTGGGCCGGCCGTTCTCCAGGGCGAGGTAATTGCCACCACACGCGCGGACGAAGATTTCGGCGCCGCGATCTTTATCGAAGAAGAAAATCGTCGGCGACGGCTTCAGCTTCTGCACCTGGCTGAGCAGGAAGTTGATGAGCGCGGTCTTGCCCGTACCTGACTTGCCGATCACCATGGTGTTGGCGATCGCCTTCTCGCCCAACGAATTCTCCGCTGGATGGGTGGCGTGGAAGTTAAAGTAGTAGGGCTGGCCGTTGGTGGTCTGCAGCGTGGTGACGCAGTCGCCCCACGGATTGTTTTCCTTCTTGCCCGTCGCGAAATTGTGCAGCGGCGAGAGGCCAAGGAAGTTCAGCGAGCTGACGTTGGCCAGGCGCGTACGGAACTTCCAGTTGCCCGGCAGCTGCGAGTAGAACGAGGCGGTCACCGCCAGGTCCTCCTTCACGGTGACGAAGCCGGCATTGGAAAGCTCCGCGCGCGTCGCGGCGATCTGGTGCGAGAGGACGTCCTGGCTTGGCGCGTAAATCGCCATGGAGAAGTGATATTCACCCAGCACGAAGTTGCCCGACGCCAACTGGTCCATGGCAAGGTCGAGTTCGGCGATCTGGCTGAATGCCTTATCGCCGGAGGACACCATCATGCCCTTGGTACGGTCGAGCGCCTTGAGCGCGTCCTGTCGGCCCATCGGGCTGAAGGAATGCGTGATGACGTACTCGAAATCCAGGTATTTCAACCCGTTGAGGATACCCGGATAGGTGGCGTCGGTGAATTCCTTGATATTGAGGATCGCGCCGAAGTGGTTGGCGCCATTGGGCGTGGTGATGACGAAATCACCCGTCTTCGCCGAGAAGCGGTGCTTGCTCACCGCCAGATAGCCGTACACCGGCGCCTTGAGCACGGGCACCGGCTCATCGATGCGATTGAGCAGGAAGCCGTAAAACTCCAGCGTCTCGGAGAACACCACGCCATTGCTCGCCTCGTACATACCGAGACGGTAGGGCGCATAGTCCTTCAGCACCGCCTCGACATTCCCGGCGAGCTCCTGGATGGTGGCGATTGCCTGCAACTGCTCTGCCTCGAGCTGGGTCACGTCACTGGACTTCTCGGCGAAGCGCTTTCCGCTGACGATGGGCCGGTAGAGCATCGTCAGGTAGAGTTCGTTCTGCATGAGCTTCTGCGAGGACAATGCCTCGTAGTAAGCGTCCGACATTGCCTGGTTGAACGGCTGTCCGAACCGGCTCGTGTCCTTCAGGCGCCGGCGCCTGCGCACGTCATGGACCCAGAAGGCCACATTGACGAAGTCGGGCGCGCGCAGCGTCTGCAGCATCCGGTTGAAAGTATTGTGGCGATGTTCCAGCTCCCACTCTTCGCGTCCGACGAAGGGTAGACCGCCCAGACGCCATACCATCAGGAAGTCGCCACCGGTCGTCTTGACGACGGTCGGCGAGACGTGGGTGGATAGAGGAATGAAATCGCTGATGGGAGCGTCTGGGTTGATCATGATTCTCGATACCGTCGTGATCCGGAAAACCGTCCTGGCAAACCCTGCCAGGACGTCTCGCGGATTTACTTGTTTTCCTTGCCCTGTCCGCGGTAGCTGTTCGGCGTGAACACCCACATGCCGTCATGCTGCTGCACGTTCCGCACCCTCGTACGGAACTGCAGCCGGAGGCCGAGCAGGCGGAAGATCATTTCATCGCGGCGCGCCATCTGGCGCATCACGAAGATCACCGGCGGGATCAGCAGCAGGAAAAGCAAATTGAAGTACATCGCCAACAGCAGGCAAAAGCCCGCGCCCATGAAGAAGGGGATGTAGGGCACCCCCATGAACATCGGCGGACGCGTGCAACCGCGGAAGAGCGGGTTCTTACGCATAGTACGAATGGATGAACTGGATCAGCATCGTCGTGGACCCACTGGTAGCGGTGCACGCCCCGGAGGAGTTTCCGACCATCATCTTCGCGATCTGGGCGGCAGCGCCGATCAGGAGGCCGCCAATGAGGATCGGAGCCACGTCGCCGATCCGCTTGTGGGCGAAGGCGATCTGGTAGCCGGAGAAGATGATCGCGATGGTGACCACGACGATCGACGCCATGTTCAGCAGGGTGTTGATGTTGGTGAAGAATCCGCAGACCTTCGTACCGGTTTCGGTGACATCCTGGGCCAGCGCCATGCCGGGCACGAGGAGTACCGCGATCAGGGCAAAAACGAGGGTCGAAGCGGCGAGCAGGTTCTTCGGTCGCATCGCGGCGTTGTTGTGCAGAGTCGGTGCCATCTCGGGTTCCCTTAATAGTGGTTCATTGGATGCGGCCATGGACAATGGCCGCTATACGGACGGCTGCATGGTGCGCAGCCGGTGTTACTGCAGATATCCCGGATCGACCGGGATGGTTGGCGGCCCGGAGGCCATCGCGGCAGGCGACAGGGTGCCCGCAACGCGAAATGGGAAATGGATGGCGCTCAGAATACGAAGGCATCGTCGCGATTCTCCTGGCGAAGGTCGGCCTGGTCGGTCCCGGGCACCGGCACCGCGGCGATTTGTGACGGGGCATGTGCCGCCGGCATCGCCGCTTTCGGCGGATCGTGCGGGCCACGCACCTGCGGGACGAACACCTCATCGTCCGACGCGGCGGGTGCCGGCGGCGCGGGGACAGCGGCGACCGGCGTGCCGACCTGGGGCTGCGGCGGTACTGCCGTCGCGGCTCCGGGCGCCTCGGGGTGGCCGGCGACGGCCGTCACCGCCATCGTGGCCGCCTGATCAAGCAACGCGCTGCGTATGGCCACACGGTAGGCCGCGCTATCCTGGCCATTGACCACCGTGCCCCTCATTCCAGAGGGCGATGCCGCTTGCTGATTCACCAGCTGGACCGGAATGGCGGCCGCCATGTTGCCTGGCGCATTCGCGTTCTGCCCGATCGAGTCATAGACCTTCTGCACGTAACCGTCGCGATAGCCGGTGACGAAGTCTCCCGAGTAGTAGCAACTGAAGGCCTTGCCCCAATCGCCACCCGAACTGATGTAGCACTCGTTGAGGATGCGTGACGCCGCAGAGAGGTTGGAACAGGCCGAGAAGGCCTTTTCGTAGGAATCGAGGCCGTACTTGCCTAGATTGGCGCGATTGACCTGGCCGAGGCCAATTGAAAAGTTATAGCCCTGGGCTTCGAGCATGCGCGCCGTCGCCATGGCCTCGCCGAGATTCTGCGGCTGGCGCTCCAGTCGTGCGCCGACGACGCCGATGGCGTAGGGGTTGAAGCCGGATTCCACGTCGACGATATGACGCATGACCGCGGCCGGTGCGGCCAGGTCGGGGCATGACATCATTTCCATTCCGCTGAACATCAGGCGATCTCCACCTTGCTATGTGCCGTCGGCAGCGAACCGCCGGTTGGGATTGAAATCGATACCGGTGATATAGCGGCGCCCGGCATGCGCCTTGATATGCACTACAATGTCGATCGTCATCATCAGCAGGCGCTTGATGGTGGCGAATTCCAGGCCGGCACCCTCCGTGGATGCCTTTACCATGAGCGCCAGCTGATCCCAGGTCTGCTCCGTACTGCCGGAGTGGCAACTGGTGATCGACCCGGGATGACCCGAGGCGCAGTTGCGGATGAAGTAGAACGATTCGTCGCCACGCAACTCCGCCAGGATGATGCGATCGGGCTTCATGCGCAGGCATGCTTCCATGCAGCTCTTGGCCGTGACATTACTGGCGCTTTGGCCACCCTTCGAATAGAGCAGGTGCACGACGTTCGGCTGGTCGATGAACAGCTCTCGTGCGTCCTCGATGGTTACCAGGCGTTCGTCGGCGGGAATGTGCTGGACGAGCGACTTCATGAACGTGGTCTTGCCGCTGCCGGTGGCACCGGAGACAACGATGTTCTTCTTATTGAGGACCGCCTTGCGGAAGAAGTCGCCGTAGCGGCGCTCCCGGCGCAGTTCGAGCAACTCCAGATCGTGCTCGCCGATCGTATTCTCCCCCTCGAGGATCTCGTCGAAGAAGCCGTCTTCCTGGTACTGGGCGAGTGACTTGGTGTGCTTGGATGGCAGGCGGATCGTAATGGAGACCTTGCCGGCCTCGACTGCTGGGGGGATCACGAATTGCGCACGCTGGCCCGTGGGAAAGGTCAGCGACACCACCGGATCGGTATCGGTAATCCGCTGGCCGGTGTTGCTTTCGTTGACGATCGCGGTGCAGAACTGCCGCGCGCGATCGAACGTCAGCGTCGGTACTTCGACCCGGCGCCATCCGCCACGACTCTCGAGATACAGCTCCCCGGGCCGATTGATGCAGATCTCGGTCACGTCCGCGGACGCCATGAATTCCCGGACACCCAGCACTTCGTACTGGTAGTCCAGGAACTCATTGGAGACCTTGGCGATCGAATCTTCCATGTGCTTATCGGCTCACGATCAGTACCGGGCCACGACGCCGCTGAAGTCCACGTCCTTGGCGACGTAGATGCTCACGACGGTACCCTGGAGAATGGTGACGGTTACCGGCCGATTGGCCGCACGCTGCACCGCCTGACCGGACAGCGACTGCAGCGTCGAGGCCGTATTGCTCTGGAAAGGCGTCTGCGTGATCGCGCCGTTACTGACCGTGGTCGTCTTCGGACCATGCTCGGCGGCTTCGTACTGGAATGCGTCGCTTAGCATGCTGACCAGCAAGGCGGCGCCGATCCGGCTACCCCAGTGCGCGTCGTAATAGCCGGGAATCCCCGCACCACCAAGGTTGTCGATGCCCGGGCTGGCCATGTTCACGTCGATACCGGTCGGCGTCACGATGCGGTCCCAGATCACCGATACGCGTGGACCCAGTGGCTCCGCTTCATACTTGCCCATCACCTTCGAACCCTTGGGCAGGAGCAAGTGACGACCATTGAACGAGTAAACCGGCTCGGTGACGATGCACGAGGTGAAACCCGGGAAATCAGTAATGATGTGGGTCTCGAGTACGCAGCGGATATACGTGCCGCGCATCAGCAAGGTATCGGGGTTGTTAAGCGGCTGCGCGGTGGCCTGCACGTCCGACATCGCGTCTAGGTCGCCTTGCTTCGCAGGAGCAGCGGGGTGCTGCTGGCCCTGGAGTCCGGCGAACATCTGCCCGTACGGACTCAGCTGACCGCCAGGCTGGCCGCCCGGACCCGGCTGGCCGCCCGCACCGTTGACGCCCTGTGCCGCCGCATCGCCCGTCATCATGCGACGTTCGAGCAGGGTCGGTCCACGTTGCTCGGACATCTGCTGCGAGGGCATCTGCGTCGGGGTCGGCAATACCGGCATCGGCGGAGGCGTGCGTGCGAGCGGAATCGGTTGCGGCAACGGGACGGGGCGCTGTATGACCTGGGGCGCATCGGGAACGGTGACTGTTTCCTCGCGCGGCTTCGGCGGCGCATCCTTCTTGCCGGCCGCGCCACTGAGCATCCAGAACGCCACGGCGATCAGCAGCACGACAATGGCGACCAGGAACAGCAAGGCCCGCCGGTTCATGCGCTTGAGGTCGCTCGACCTTAGCTGCGGCGCACCCGCATCCAGGTCCGGCGCGGCGGACTGGCGCTGCCGCGTCGAATAGGGATTGTTTGCGAGCGGATCGGGGCCGGCGCCCTGCGGTGCCTGCGGCTGAACATGTTCTTGCTCGGACTCATCGCCCGGTTCATAGGGATTGTTCGGGCTCACTTCTTGGTGTTCCTTCGCAGACCCACGACGTAGTTGTCGTGACGGATGACCAGGTAGGCATAGGTACCGTGGACGACGATGGTGTTGCCTTCGATCGTGGTGTTGACGACCGAATCGTCACCGTGTTCGCGCTCACGCATGAAGACGGCGGGGAAGTTCCCGGTCGGAAACTGCTTCATGTCGCTCATCTTGATATAGGTGAACTGACCGTCGTCGTAGACATTGACCGGGACGAGCCAGGGCGCCTTCTTGCCGCGTGTCGCGTAGTCGTAGTCGAAGTTGTAGTTACGCCCCTTGACCAGGGAAACATCCAACGGCGCCGCCTCGTTTTCCTTGATTCCTTCCTTGGCGAAGCTCGAGTCCGCCGGATAGGTGAAGGTGACCTTGTACTGCACGCCGGCCCGCTTGGCCTGGTCGAGGACCTTCCAGTCGGTCGCTACCACCTTCAGTTCGATGATGTACGAATGCGTCGCCGTGCGGATCATCATGTTGGTGTCGACGTCGACATTCTTCGGCTTGAGGTAGAAGACGTTTTCGCGACGCGTGAGGTCCCAGCCATTGCTGAAGCCGGTGCTGTAATCGAGGATCTTCTCGTTCGGACTGAGCTCGATCTGGGTGGTGATGCCAAGTCCGGTGCGCACCTGGTAGACGTGATCAGGCTGGTACTCGTACTGCTGCACGACCTGCGCACCGGCCGGGAATGACACGGCAGCGGTAAGACAGATGGCGACAGCCAGCGCTGCTTTGATTGGTCGTTTCATCGACGGCCCACTCCGTTTGCGGTAGTTCTCGTTGCACTAGTCGGTGCGGGGGCTGGCGTCGGTGCAGCCGTCGGCACCAGGGGAACAGGGACCGCCGGTTGCGGGCCTGCCTGGTAGGAAACGGGAGGCGCTGCGACGCCCGGTTGCTGGGTGCCATCGGTGCCAGGCGCAGGCACCGCGCCCGGGTCCTGTGGATCCGCCGCTGGTTGGGCCACCGGTTGCTGGGTACTCGCCGCCGCCTGCGATGCATCCTGCACATCCTCGGCGAGCGCCGGGGAAGCATAGTCGCTGTCGACGTGGTAGCTGGTGACCTGGAAGCCCAGCGGATTCTCGATCCGATTCTGGTCGTCCATTTTCAGGTTCGGCTTGTAGGTGAACTCGATAGTCGCGAGCTTGCTGTCCATCGGACGACTGGCACCCGTCAACTTGTTGAACAGGCTGCGCTGGAAACGCACCGTCGCACCTTTCGGCGTGACACCAGGGCCCCCGCCGATCAGCACGATGCTCGAGATCTTTACCCGGATCGCCTGGTCCCTTCCGTACATTTTGTAAGGCGCATTCGGGTTGTTTTGCGCGTGCAGCCCGGTGTATTCCGCGGCGACGCCAGGCGCAGACATGGTCAGCACCGTGGCCCAATCGTGCAGATTGATCATCGCCACGTCGAACGATTCACGTGCCAGCACGAAATGCGCCACATTGCTGCGATTGATCGCCTCGCTGGAGCTGATGCGACGATCGGTGAAATCATCGGTCAGTCGGGCGACGCTGCTTACACCTGTATAGGCGTCCGCCATGATGACGTACGGGACCTTTTCCTTGAGCGGCAATATGTAGAAATAGCCGCCGGCAAGGACCAGTGCCATGACAAGCGCGCAGAGCGCAACCCACCACGCACGGCGCTCACTGCGCCGGGCCAGGTCCGCGACGGTGATTTCGAAGTTGACTGATTTCGCGACTGCGTCGTCAATCTTCTGGGAAGATGATTTTCTGTTCGACATCAGATAGGACCCGAATCGGTTGTCACAACGTTGGTCCCTGGCGTATTCACTTGGCAGTGGCCGGCGCGTCGGTCTTCGACGGATTCGCGGCTTCCTTGGTCATCGTCGCCTCGGGCGTGACCGCGCTGGCTTCGGCCACCACAATCTGCTTGTCGTTGGCGGTAACGGAAACCTGCTGGGCCGCGTAGATCTGGTTCAACTCGGCCATGGCTGCCTGGATGTCCAGGGTATGAATCTGCGTCACTGGTTTGTACAGCGTGAAGTCGGAGTGCAACTGATAGGACAGTTCCCTGCCGGAGTCTTTCGACCAGCGCGCGAGCATGGTCTTGAGCGTTCCATCCATCGGCGCGGCGTAATACGTGTACGGCTGAGCCAACGGGATTTCCGTCGTCGCGTCCTGGAAACGGTTGACCGGCTTCCAGGAGCCGCCGAAGTCTTTTGCCGACGGCGTACCGCAGCCAGCCAAGGCAAGCAACGCGAGCATCGAAGCGCCGAACAAGGATCGATTTAAAAGGTTATTCACGTCGTACCCGCTAGATGGAATGGAAATAGCAGCGAAGTCGCACACGAATTCGTCGAACACGTCGATGGACGCCGACCGCTGCTGGTAGCGTCAAACTCAACAATGATCGAGTAGCGTTGCTTCCTGGAGTCGCGGCGATGACATGGGATGAGCCGGTGAAATCCGGTCTCCAAGCACGCCGCTGGCGGGACTACATAGCCCCCGCAAGGTACCAACTTTCGATTCCATTCAAACCCCCTGTCTCGACGGTTCTTACACCGTCCCTACAATTCCCGCACCGATCCCGGGCGCCGTTCGAAACCCAAGCGTCAAGCACCTGTGTCTTCGAATTGCAATATCCCGTTTGGGGACCCCCTGAAGTGTTGCGGATACTGCAGCAACATGCTTGCGCTGCCAAACAATTTTTTTCTTGCGACCGTTAACCCCCTGAAAACGAGACCTAAGTCTCCTTTCACGAGATATATCGCAAGTTATTACGTGAAGAACTTGCTTCGAGTTCAGTCGAGATTCACTTGACGACAGCTGTAGTCAAGGCGCAGGATGACTACATGTGTAGTCATCAAGGCGAATCTACGTGGCCAGAAAGCGAACGATCGGCGACCAGGAGTTGCTGCTTTTGCAACACATTTCGGAACTGGACGATGCCACTGTCGGCGAGGTCGCCGCAGCCTTCGGCGAAGCACGCGGACTTGCCCGCTCCACGGTGTTGACCATGATGGAACGCCTGCGCGAAAAAGGTTACCTGGTCCGCAAGCAGGTGCATGGCGTGTTTCGTTACAGCACGCGATCCGGGCCGCTGGAAGTGATGCGTGGCGCGGTCGAGACATTTATCGAAACCAAGTTGCAAGGCTCGGTTTCGCCGTTCGTGGCATGGATGTCCGAGCGCGGCGAGGTCACCGATAGCGAACTGGCCGAGCTCGAGCAACTGGTCGACAAACTCAAGTCGCAACGGCGGGAGTCCTGAGATGGAAACCTTCAATGATTTCGCCGTCGCGCTATTGTGCCGACTGGCCTGGACCTCGATACAGGCCGCCTTGCTGATCGGCGTACTCGCCTTCCTGACGCGCTATGTGCCGCGCGTTTCACCCGCCGCACGATGCGCCATGTGGTGGCTGCTCGGGCTGCAGCTGATCGTCGGCATTGCCTGGCATATGCCGATGCAGTTGCCTGTGCTGTCGCCAGCAACGACTGTGGTGACGACGACGCACGTGATAATCGGCGGCCCGGTCGCGTCGGGTTCAGTCGTCAATGCCATTGCCACGCCTTCGATGAACTGGATGGGTGTGGTCGCCCTGCTCTGGCTGGCGGCGCTGGCGGTCCAGCTTGGTTTCGCCGCCTTGCAGTGGCGGCAGGTGCGCCGGGTGCTGCGCGAGTCGCGGCCGCTCGAGGATATGACGGTGCGCTTGCGCTGCGATGAAGAGGCCCGCCAGCTTGGCCTGCGTCGCTTGCCCGCACTGCGGGTGGCCGATGGGATCGCCTCGCCCCACGTCGTCGGGCTCTGGCAGCCGACCATCCTGCTGCCGACGTCCGGCCAGCTCAGCGCCGTGGAACTGGACATGGCGCTTAGCCACGAACTGGCCCACCTGCGCCGCGGGGATCTCTGGCTCGGCTGGGTACCGGCGCTGGCGCAGCGGCTGTTCTTCTTCCATCCGCTGGTGCGCTGGGCGATGCATGAATACGCCCTCTCCCGCGAAGAAGCCTGCGACGCCGATGTGCTGCGCCGGCACGACACCACGGCAGACACCTATGGCCGCCTGCTGCTACGCCTCGGCGTGCAGCCAGCGGTTTGCACCGGGCTGGGCACCGCCTCGCCCACGTTCAAAAATCTCAAGCGGAGACTGATCATGTTGCAGAAGCATGCGAGCGAGCCGCGCCAGCGCGCGATCGGCTGGATCGCGGTGGTCGCGATCGCGATCGCCGGTGTCGTGCCCTACCGGGTTACCGCCGGCACCACGCCACCCGCCCCGGCGACATCGGTGACGTCGTCCACGTCTACGTCGTCGACAACCCACGATACGGTAACCGTCAACCGCAGCCGCCGCGGGCAGTTCACCATCGTGCAGTCGGCACAGAATGCCTTCACGCTGTTCGATGGCAACTTCCAGATCTCCGACGGGACCATGGATGACGCCGATGCAGCCGATCGGGCACGCAAGGGTAACGAGTCCATGTTGTGGATACGTCGCGGTAGCGATACCTATGCAGTGCGCGATGCCGCAACGATCGCGAAGATCCGCGCGCTCTATGCGCCGCAGATCGATATCTCCGAGCGGCAGGCCGCGCTGGGCAGGAAACAGGCAGCGCTTGGTTCACGGCAGGCCGAACTGGGTACGCAGCAGGCGAAGATCGGCTCGGCGCAGGCATCGATCGGCCAGCACGAGGCGGAACTCGCCGCCAAGGGGCGTAGCCCGTCGGTCGATCCCTCGATCGCCCGCAGCCAGTCCGAGCTGAGCGACAAGATGCGCGACCTCAGCGACAAGCAAAGGGATCTCGGCGCGCAGCAGGCGGAACTCGGCCGGCAGCAGGGCGTGATCGGCGAGGACCAGAGGAAGATCAGTGACAGGATCGATCGCGAGGTAGCGTCCGCGATCGACCAGATCGTCAAGTCGAACGTCGCCCAGCGCCTGGCCGATCGATAGTCATCGAAGCGAAGGGGACGGCTTATGGATCGCTTGAACGACATCGCCGGCGTCCTGGGCGCGCACATGGCCTGGACTTCGCTGCAGGCGGTGCTGCTGATCGCCACGGTCGCAGTGTTGACGCGGCTGATGCCACGCCTTTCCGCCGCCGCGCGCAGCAGCCTGTGGTGGTTGGTCGGCCTGCAGCTGATCGTCGGGCTGGCCTGGGCGTTTCCGATACAGATGCGTCTCGAGTCACCCACGGCGACAACGGTTATCGCGGCGGCCACCACCGAACCGGTTGCCACCGGCCCATCCACGGCTGCCGTATCGTGGATATCGGGGCTGAGCTGGATAACCGTGCTGGTCACGCTATGGCTCGGCGTCGTGGCGGTTCAGTGCGGATTCGCCCTGATCCAATGGCGAAGGATCCGGCGCGTGCTGCGCGATTCACGTGCACTCGACGATCCGCTGCAGCTTGCCCGGTGCGCGGACATGGCGCACCGTTTCGGCCTGCGTCGTCCACCGGCCTTGCGCGTCGCCGATGGCATCGTCTCTCCACACGTGGTCGGGCCATGGCGACCGACCGTCCTGCTGCCACCGGCCGGCACGCTGACCCCCGCCGACCTGGATATGGCGCTCCGCCACGAACTGGCCCATCTGCGTCGCGGTGATCTGTGGCTCGGCTGGGTGCCGGCGCTTGCACAGCGACTGTTCTTTTTCCATCCGCTGGTGCATTGGGCGGTGCGCGAATACGCCGTTTCCCGCGAGGAGGCCTGCGACGCCCGTGTGCTGCGCGACAGCGACACGACAGCGGACAACTATGGCCGCCTGCTGCTACGCCTGGGCGTGCAGCCGGCGGTTCGCGGCAGCCTGGCCACCGCCTCGCCCACCTTCAGGAACCTCAAGCGGAGACTGAGCATGTTGCCGAAACACGCGAACGAGCCGCGCCAGCACGCGGTCGGCTGGATGGTGGTTGTCGCTATCGCCCTGGCCGGCGTGGTCCCGTACCGGGTGACCGCCAGCAGCACGCCCCCGCCGTTGCCGGAGACGATGAGTTTCAGCTACACCTATGCCAAGCCGACCACGGACGCCTACACCTTCTTCGATCCGACGATGGTGATGTCCGACGGCAGCGCCGAAGACGACAAGGCGGCCAGGCTCGTGCGCAAAGGCCACGAGTCGCTGCTATGGGTCCGGCACGGCAAGAGTGTCTACGCCATACGCGATCCGGCAACCATGACGACCATGCGCAAGCTCTTCGCACCGATGTTCGCGATCTATGGCCAACATGCCATGCAGGAGGGCCAGTTGAAGCTGACCTCGCGACAGTTGGAGCTGTCCAGGAACGAGGCGAAACTGCGGGCGGCGCAGGATACGATCGCCGAACACGAAGCGAAGCTGACGTCCGGCGAAGAAAAAAACGGCCCCGATGCGGGCATCGCCCGGCTGCAGGCCGATCTCGCCACCCAGGCACGCGATCTCGATGCGCAGCAGGCGGTGCTCGAGCGGGACCGCGCGGCCTACGAAAAACAGCAGAGTGTGTACAGCGAAGAGCTGCGCAAGGCATTCGGCGACATTACCCGCCAGGTCGCCACGGTAAGCAACCAGGCGATCACGGCGAACCTGGCCGAGCGGCTGCCGTGATCGCCTGATCCGCATTTGGCATACTCGATGGCCTCCCCTTCCCTGGAGGCCACCTTATGCACGCGGAACTGGCCAATCATCTGGCCTATCTCGAAGCCCAACTGCAAGACCAGCGGGTCCGTGCCGACGAAGCGCGGCTGATCGAGCTGATTGCCGACGACTTCTTCGAGTTCGGCGTTTCGGGCACGGTATGGACCCGGCCGGCGATCATTGAGGCGTTACGCGGCGAATCGTTCTCGAGGCGCGAGATCACCGACTTCAAGCTGACCCTGCTCGCGGATGACGTTGCCCTGGTGACTTATCGTGGCCACCGCTTCGCCACTCCCGAGCGTCCCGGCGCGCGATCTTTGCGCAGCTCGATCTGGCGGCGACGTGACGACCGCTGGCAGATGCTGTTCCATCAGGGAACGGCGCTGCCTGGCGACTGAAGGCCGGCGATCATGTGTGCTCGGCCTCAAGCCACCGCGGCGAGTTCTTCCGGGGTTTCGGGCAAGGTCGCGGGTACTGACTGGTAGACGTTGTCGTGCATCGGTTCGCTGGTGCGCGAGAACAACTCGTCGACCCAGCCGATGAAAGCCTGCACGCGGGCGGACAGGTGGCGCTTCTGCGGGTAGACGATCCATACCGGCGAACCGGTCCAGACCAGGTCCGGCATCACCACCTCGATCATGCCCTTGGCGACCATGCAGGCAGCCATGCAATGCGGCGCCTGGACGATGCCGAGCCCGTTCACCGCGGCCTGGATCACCGACTCGGCGTCGTTGATCAGCATGTGCGCGTCCACTTCCATGTCGACCCGGCCTTCCGGCGTCTCGAACTGCCAGACGTGGGGACGGCCATTGGGGAAGACATAGTTGATGCAGCGATGGTTCTTCAGGTCCTCGATGCACTTGGGCCGCCCGAAGCGGGCCAGGTAGTCCGGCGAGGCGAACAGCACATTGCGGAAATAGCCGAGTTTTCTTGCGATCAGGTTGGAATCCTGCAACTCGCCCATGCGGATCGCACAGTCGATCCCTTCCTCGTTGAGGTCGTAGGGGTAGTCGCACATGCTGAGGTCGAGGCGGATATCCGGGTACCGCTGCTCGAATTCAGCGAGGTTGGACATCAGCACGGTGCGCCCGATCGAGACCGCCACGCCGACCCGCAGCTTACCGCTGGGCACGGTACTGGCGTCGCCCAGGGCCTCGGTCGCCTCGCTCAGATCGGCGAGTATCTGCCGGCAACGTGTATAGAACGCGGCCCCATCTTCGGTTAACCGCAGCGAACGTGTCGACCTGAAGAAGAGCCTGGCACCAAGCTGCTCTTCCAGCCTGGCCACGGCCCGGCTGACACCCGAGGGGGTCATGCCCAGCTGCGGCGCGGCTGCGGAGAAGCCCTTGGCCTCGACCACGCGGACAAAGACATTGATGGCGGAAAAGTCTTCCACAGTACCTATACCTCAGCCATTGATGACTGCCAGTCAAAGTAGAAATGATTCTACGCCCACTTTTATCCTGCGGCGCAACACCCAGTTCTTGGCCATCGGTCCGTAGCCCTCGGACCTGAGACTTGGGGTCATCATGAAGAAGAAGCTAGTGTTCGCCACGGCGGCAGGTGCCGTCGTCGTTATCGCCGCCCTTACCCTGGGCGGTTCGCCCACCACCACCCATGCCGCCGACCAGACCGCGCCGCCGGCCCCCGAAGTGACCGTGGCCCAGGTCCTGGTCCGCTCGGTGGACGACGCCGACCAGTTCACCGGCCGCCTGCAGGCGGTCAACACCATCGATATCCGTCCGCGGGTCAACGGTTACGTCAATTCGGTGGAATTCACCGAGGGGGCCCTGGTCAAGAAGGGCCAGCTGCTGTTCCGCATCGATCCGCGCCCCTACCAGGCCCAGGTCGACAAGCTGGCCGCCAACCTGACCCAGGCCAAATCCGAAGCGGCGCTGGCCGATGCCAATGCCGCCCGCGCCGGCCGCCTGCTTGCCCAGCACGCGGTGTCCAGCGAAGAGGCCCAGCGCCAGCAGACCGCCGCACTGAGCGCCCGCTCGCAGATCGCCGCCACCGAAGCCGCCCTTGAAGCGGCCCAGCTGGACCGGTCCTTTACCGAAGTGCGTTCGCCGATCGACGGCCGCGTCAGCAATGCCGCGATCACCCTGGGCAACCTGGTGACGCCGAGCGACGTATTGACCAGCGTGGTCAGCGTCAACCCGGTCTATGCCTACTTCGACGTCGACGAGCAGAGCTTCCTCAAGCTCGACCGCCTGCGCCGCGATCGCGGCCAGGCACCGGTCGTCGCCATGGGCCTGGCCAATGAAGACGGCTACCCGCATACCGGCAAGATCGACTTCGTCGACAACCAGTTGCGCGCAGGCTCCGGCACGATCCGCCTGCGTGCGGTCTTCGACAATGCCGACGGCACCTATACGCCGGGTCTCTACGCGCGCATCCAGTTGCGTAGCGCCGGCGCCGGTCCGCGCGCCCTGATCGACGACCGTGCGGTCGGCACCGACCTTGGCAACAAGTTCGTCTACGTGGTCGGCAAGGACAAGAAGGTCGCCTATCGCCGTGTCACCACCGGCCCCCTGGTCGATGGCCTGCGCGTGATCGACGACGGCCTCGTCGCCAGCGATGTGATCGTGGTCAACGGCCTGCAGCACCTGCGTCCGGGCGTGGAAGTGGTACCGAAGACGGTCGCCATGGACAGCCGCCGCCAGGACGACGGCCGCCAGGTCGCACAGACAACAAAACCATCGGCCGCGCTGGCCGATGCGAACCACTAAGGCATCCTTGTGAAGATTGCTCAATTCTTCGTCGACCGGCCGATCCTGGCCGGCGTCCTGTCCGTACTGATCGTGATAGCCGGCGGCATCTCGCTGTTCAAGCTGCCGATCAGTGAATATCCCGAAGTGGTGCCGCCGACGGTGATCGTGCGCGCCAGCTATCCCGGCGCGAACCCGAAGGTCATCGCCGAAACCGTCGCCACGCCGCTTGAAGAGCAGGTCAATGGCGTGGAAGGCATGCTCTATACCGCCTCTCAGGCCACCAGCGACGGCGCGATGACCCTGACCATCACCTTCGCGTTGGGCACCAACCTCAACGACGCCCAGGTGCAGGTGCAGAACCGCGTCGCCCAGGCCTTGCCGAAACTGCCGCAGGAAGTGCAGCGGCTCGGCGTGACCACCGAGAAGAGTTCGCCCGACCTGACCATGGTCGTGCATCTGATCTCGCCCGATCAGCGCTACGACATGCTGTACCTGTCGAACTATGCGCGACTGCATATCAAGGACCAGCTGGCGCGCCTGAACGGTGTCGGCGACGTGCAGATCTTCGGTGCCGGCGAATACAGCATGCGTGTCTGGCTGAACCCGGAAAAGCTCGCCCAGCGCGGACTGACCACCGGTGACGTGCTGCAGGCGATCCGCGAACAGAACGTCGAAGTGGCCGCCGGCGCGCTGAATGCACCGCCCGGCCCGAACAGTGCCGCGTTCCAGCTCAACATCAATACCAAGGGCCGCCTGATCACCGAGGACGAGTTCCTCGCCATTGTCGTGCGTAGCGAGTCGAATGGCGCGGTGATCCATCTGCGCGATGTCGGCCGCGTCGAGCTTGGCTCGAACAACTACGCGCTGCGCAGCCTGCTCAACAACCAGCCCGCGGTCGCCCTGCCGATCTTCCAGCGCCCCGGCTCCAACGCCATCGAGATCTCCGACGAAGTGCGCGCCACCATGGCGACGCTGAAGAAGGATTTCCCGCAAGGTGTCGACTACGCCATCGTCTATGACCCGACCGTGTTCGTGCGCGGCTCGATCGAGGCCGTGGTACATACGTTGTTCGAAGCGATCGCCCTGGTCGTGCTGGTGGTGATCCTGTTCCTGCAGACCTGGCGCGCTTCGGTGATCCCGCTGATCGCGGTACCTGTCTCGCTGATCGGCACGTTCGCGGTCATGTACCTGGCCGGGTTCTCGCTCAATGCCCTGTCGCTGTTCGGGCTGGTGCTGGCGATCGGTATCGTCGTCGACGATGCGATCGTGGTGGTGGAAAACGTCGAGCGGCATATCGAACATGGGCTCGCGCCGAAAGAGGCGACCCGGCAGGCGATGAAGGAAGTAACCGGGCCGATCGTGGCCACGGCGCTGGTGCTGTGCGCGGTGTTCGTGCCGGCCGCCTTCATCAGCGGCCTGACCGGCCAGTTCTACCGTCAGTTCGCGCTGACCATCGCGATCTCCACGGTGATCTCGGCGTTCAACTCGCTGACCCTGAGCCCGGCCTTGTCCGCGATCCTGCTGCGCGGTCGCGACGAACCGAAGGACAAGCTGAGCCTGCTGATCGATCGTGGCTTCGGCTGGCTGTTCCGTCCGTTCAACCGGGTGTTCCTGCGTGGCGCCGACCGCTACGTCGGTGGCGTGAAGCGCGTACTGCGCGCGGGTTCCGTCGCGCTGATCGTTTACGGCGGCCTGATCGCGCTGGCCTTCTTCGGCTTCGCCAAGGTGCCGACCGGTTTCGTGCCGCCGCAGGACAAGCAGTACCTGGTGTCCTTCGCACAGCTTCCCGATGCCGCGTCGCTCGACCGTTCCGAGGCCGTCATCCGCAAGATGAGCGAGATCGCCCTGAAGCAGCCGGGCGTCGAGAACGCGGTCGCCTTCCCGGGACTGTCGATCAACGGCTTCACCAACAGCACCAACTCGGGCATCGTCTTCGTCACCCTCAAGCCGTTCGAGGAACGTCGCGACGCCAGCCTGTCCGCCGCGGCGATCACCGCGGCGCTGCAGCAGAAGTACGCCGCCGTCCAGGATGCGTACATCGCGATCTTCCCGCCACCGCCGGTCAACGGCCTCGGCACGATCGGCGGCTTCCGCCTGCAGATCGAGGATCGATCCGAGCTGGGCTTCGAAGAGTTGTACAAGCAGACCCAGAATGTGATCGCCGAGAGCCAGAAGGTGCCTGAACTTGCCGGGCTGTTCTCCAGCTACCAGGTCGGCGTGCCGCAGATCGACGCGGACGTGGATCGCGAAAAGGCGAAGAGCGAGGGCGTGAACCTCAGCGATGTGTTCGAGACGATGCAGGCCTACCTGGGCTCGCTCTACGTCAACGACTTCAACCGCTTCGGCCGCACGTACCAGGTCAACGTTTCGGCCGAACCGAGCTTCCGGCATGAGCCGGAGGACATCCTCCGGTTGAAGACGCGCAACGCCCGTGGCGAGGCGATCCCGCTGGGCTCGTTCGTCACCGTGCGGCAGAGCGTCGGTCCGGACCGCGTGCAGCACTACAACGGGTACCCAACCGCCGAGATCAACGGTGGCGCGGCACCTGGCTACAGTACCGGTCAGGCCCAGGCGGCGATCGAGAAGCTCGTGCAGTCGAAGTTGCCGAATGGCATGTCGTACGAGTGGACCGAGCTGACTTACCAGCAGATCCTCGCCGGCAATACCGCGGTGCTGGTGTTCCCGTTATGCGTGCTGCTGGTGTTCCTGGTGCTGGCCTCGTTGTACGAAAGCCTGTCCCTGCCGCTGGCGGTGATCCTGATCGTGCCGATGGTGTTGCTCTCCGCGATCACCGGTGTGTGGCTCTCCGGTGGCGACAACAACATCTTCACCCAGATCGGCCTGATCGTGCTGGTGGGCCTGGCCTGCAAGAACGCGATCCTGATCGTCGAGTTCGCACGTGAAGCCCAGTTGCTCGAAGGACTCGACCGCACCTCCGCGGTACTCGAAGCGGCCCGCCTGCGCCTGCGCCCGATCCTGATGACCTCGTTCGCCTTCATCATGGGCGTGGTGCCACTGGTGCTGTCCAAGGGCGCGGGCTCGGAGATGCGTCACGCCATGGGCGTGGCGGTGTTCTCCGGCATGCTCGGCGTCACCTTCTTCGGCCTGCTGTTCACCCCGCTGTTCTATGTGTCGATCCGTGGCATCACCGAGCGCAACGAAGCGCGCCGCGCGGAACGTCGCGCCAACAAAGGCCTGATCGCCGCCACGGCCAAGGAGCACTGATATGCGTTTCACGAAAACCCTGATTGCCAGCGCCACCGTGCTGCTACTGGCCGGTTGCGTCAGCGTCGGCCCCGACTACAAGGCACCGGTGGAAAAACCGGTGACCCTGCTCGGCGTCGATCCGGCCAAGCAGTCGACCCAGAACTTCCAGGCCGACTGGTGGAACCGCTTCGACGACCCGACGCTGAACGCGTTGATCCAGCGCGCCGCGAAGAACAGCCCCGACCTGAAGATCGCCGTCGCGCGCCTGGCCGAATCGCGCGCCCTGCTCGGCGTGTCGAAATCGGCGCAGATTCCCGACATCGAAACCGTTGGCGCCTATTCGCGGGCCAAGGAACAGCAGCCGGGCTTCACCGAAACACGGCCGACCGTGACCAGCTACCAGGCCGGTTTCGACGCCTCGTGGGAGGTGGATATCTTCGGTGGCGTGCGCCGTTCGGTGGAAGCCGCCGGCGCCGACGCCGCGGCGACCGAGGCCTCGTTGCACGACGCACAGGTCACCCTGTTCGCCGAAGTCGCGCGCTACTACTTCGACCTGCGCGGTACCCAGCAGCGCATCGCCGTGGCCGAGCGTGACATCGAGAACCAGACCGAATCGCTTCGCCTGATCCGCGCCCGTTCCGAAATCGGTACGGGTTCGGACCAGGACGTGGCCAGCGCCAGCGCACGGCTGAGCTCGGTACAGGCGCAGCTGCCGCAGTTGCGTACCGAGGAGCAGGCCGATGGTTACCGTATCGCGGTCCTGCTCGGCGAACGTCCGGGCGAGCTCGATGTCGATATCTCGCCGACCACCTTCCGCCCGATCGACGTCTCACTGCCGATCGGCGGCGCCGAGGATGTCCTGACCCGTCGTCCGGATATCCGCATCGCCGAACGCGAACTGGCCGCGGCCAATGCGCGCATCGGCGTGGCCAAGGCCGAGTACTTCCCGCATGTATCGCTGGGCGGTTTCATCGGTTTCCTCGCCGGCCGCAGCAACGACTTCGGCAGCGCGGCAACCCGCGCATGGTCGCTGGCACCGAGCATCAGCTGGTCGGGCCTGAACGTGCAACGCGTGCGCTCAGGCGTGAAAGCCAGCGAAGCACGTGCCGATGCAGCGTTGGCCAACTACCAGCGCACGGTGCTGCAGGCACTCGAAGACGTCGACAACGCCCTGGTCGGCTATAACCAGCAACGCGAACGCGTGGAGCACTTGATGGACCAGGTCACGCAAAGCAAACGCGCAGCTGAACTCGCCAAGATCCGTTACAACGAAGGTGCCACCGACTACCTGGAAAGCCTCGACGCCGAGCGCACCCAGCTCACGGCGGAAGAAGACCTGGCCGAAGCGGAAGCCGCGATCAACGTCCGTGCCGTCTCGCTATACAAGGCACTCGGCGGCGGCTGGGAAGCCTGCGGCGACGAGCATTGCGCCAAAGTAGCGGACGCTTCGCACTAGAAGCACTACCGTGGCGGCCGCGCACCCTGTGCGCGGCCGTTTTTT
>DASYLE010000039.1:0-50988 GCA_036009745.1 Luteibacter sp.
ACCGGCGCCTGTCGCTGGAAACCGGCTTTAGCCGCTAGGAGATAACCGCATGAGCATGAGTGATCCGATCGCCGATATGCTGACCCGCATCCGCAACGCGCAGATGGTGGAAAAGCCGAGCGTCGCGATGCCGTCGTCGAAGTTGAAGGTGGCGATCGCCAACCTTCTCAAGAACGAGGGCTACATCCTCGACGCCAAGACTTCCGCCGAGGAAGGCAAGCCGGTGCTCGAGATCAAGCTCAAGTATTTCGAAGGCCAGCCGGCCATCGAGACCATTTCCCGTGTCAGCCGCTCCGGCCTGCGTGTGTATCGCGGCAAGGACGAACTGCCGAAGGTTCTCGGCGGCCTGGGTATCTCGATCATCTCGACTTCCGCCGGTCTGCTGACCGACGCGCAGGCCCGTGCCAAGGGTCTGGGCGGCGAAGTCATCGGCCAGGTGGCATAAGGAGTCCTGCTATGTCACGTGTTGCCAAGAAACCGATCACCCTCCCGAAGGGCGTCGAACTGAAGGTCGCCGCGAATGGCGGCATTACGGTCAAGGGCCCGAAGGGCAGCCTCGACATCCATGCCCTGCCGGGCGTCAGCGTCAACCAGGACAACGGCACGGTCAATGTCGTGGTCGCCGAGGGTGCCGAGGACAAGTTCGGCGGTACGGCGCGTGCGCTGATCGCGAACATGGTCACCGGCGTTTCCACGGGTTACGAGCGCAAGCTCGAGCTGGTCGGCGTCGGCTACCGTGCCTCGATGACCGGCAAGTCGTTGAACCTTGCCCTGGGCTTTTCGCACCCGGTGGTCTTCGAGTCGCCGGAAGGCATCAGCATCGAAGTCCCCGCGCAGACGGAAATCCTGATCAAGGGCGCCGACAAGCAGGCCGTGGGCCAGGTTGCCGCGAAGATCCGCGCGTTCCGTCCACCCGAGCCGTACAAGGGCAAGGGCGTGCGTTACTCCGGTGAGAAGATCACGCTGAAGGAAGCCAAGAAGGCTTAATCGCTGAAAAGCGTCGCCTATCCGCTTCCTAGGAAATGACACCATGAACAAGAATATCTCCCGCCTGCGTCGCGCCAAGTCCACCCGTGCCCACATCCGTGAGCTCGCCGTGGCCCGCTTGAGCGTGCATCGCACTGGCCAGCATCTGTACGCCCAGGTCTTCGCTGCGGATGGCAAAGTTGTTGCCGCCGCCTCGACCCTGCAGAAGTCGGTTGCCGAAGGGCTCAAGGGCACCAAGAACCTCGCCGCCGCATCCGCGGTAGGCAAGGCAGTGGCCGAGCGCGCTCAGGCAGCAGGTATTGTATCGGTGGCGTTCGACCGCTCCGGTTACCGTTATCACGGTCGCGTCAAGGCTTTGGCCGAAGCGGCTCGCGAAGCCGGTCTCAAGTTCTAAGAGACCTGGCCGCGGCACCGGCTGAATGGCCGGTGCCGCTCGATGTACCTACAACTCCAAGCGGCATAAGCCGTAAGCAAAGTCCCGGTCCTGCCGGGCGAATAGGAAAAGAGATGTCCTCGACAGATCGCGAAAATTCGGACGGCATGCTTGAAAAGCTGATCGCCGTCAACCGCGTGGCCAAGACCGTCAAGGGTGGCCGCCAGATGAGTTTCACCGCGCTGACCGTGGTCGGCGACGGCGAAGGCAAAGTGGGCTTCGGTTATGGCAAGGCGCGTGAAGTGCCGGTCGCCATCTCGAAGGCCATGGAGCGCGCCCGTCGCAACATGGTGAGCATCGAACTGAACAACGGCACGCTGTGGTACGCCATCAAGGCCAACCACGGCGCCGCGCGCGTCTACATGCAGCCCGCTTCCGAAGGTACCGGCGTGATTGCCGGCGGCGCCATGCGCGCTGTCCTCGAAGTGGTCGGCGTGAAGAACGTGCTGGCCAAGGCCGTCGGTTCGCGCAACCCGATCAACCTGGTTCGCGCGACGATCAAGGGCCTGCAGGCCGTCGCTTCGCCGAAGCGCATCGCCGCCAAGCGTGGCAAGACGATCGAAGAGGTGCTTGGTAATGGCTAAGAAGAATGAAACAACCGCAGCGGCAACCGTGCGCGTGCGCCTGGTCAAGGGCCTGCGCGGTGTACAGGGGCGTCATCGTCTGAGCGTCAAGGCCCTGGGCCTGGCCAAGATCAACGATGTGCGCGAGCTGAAGGATAGCCCGCAGGTGCGTGGACTGATCAACACGGTCTATTACCTTGTCCGGGTCGAGGAGTAAGCATCATGCGTCTTAATTCGATCAAGCCCGGCAAGGGCGCCCGCAAGACCCGCCTGCGCGTGGGTCGCGGTATCGGTTCGGGCCTCGGCAAGACCGCGGGTCGCGGTCACAAGGGCCAGCACGCCCGCGCCGGTGGTACGCACCGCGTTGGTTTCGAGGGCGGCCAGATGCCGCTGCAGCGTCGTCTTCCCAAGGTGGGCTTCCGCTCGCATAAGAAGGTCGAGACCCAGGAAGTGTTCCTGTACCAGCTGGCCGCGTTGAAGGTCGACACCATCGATCTGATCACGCTGCACGCTGCGGGCCTGGTCTCGAGCCGCGCCAAGAAGGTCAAGATCGTCCTTCGTGGCGAAATCGGCCGTGCGGTGAAAATCTCCGGTCTGATCCCGACCGCCGGCGCCAAGGCAGCTATTGAAGCTGCCGGCGGCAGCGTGGAGTAATCAGGTGGCAGCCAAGCAGGGCAATATGCTCGGCTCGCTGGGCAAGCTGACGGAGCTTCGCCAGCGCATCTTCTTCGTGATAGGTGCGTTGATCGTGTTCCGCCTCGGCTCGTTCATTCCGGTTCCGGGTGTCAACCCGGAGGCGATGACGAGCCTGATCGAGCAGGGCGGTGGCCTCCTGAACATGTTCAACATGTTCTCCGGCGGTTCGTTGTCGCGCTTCTCGGTCTTCGCCCTAGGCGTGGTCCCGTACATTTCCGCATCCATCGTCGTCCAGATGATGGGTTCGGTGATTCCCAGCTTGCAGCAGCTCCGCAAGGAAGGTGAGGCGGGTCGTCGCAAGATGACCATGTACACCCGGTTCGGCACGGTCGGCCTCGCGGCCTTCCAGGCCTTCGGCATCGCCGTCGCCCTGCAGAAGCAGGTCGGCTCCAGCGGTCCGGTGGTCTACATGCCGGGTGCCGGCTTCATCATGGCGTCCGTCGTCGGCCTCACGGCCGGCACGATGTTCCTGATGTGGCTGGGCGAGCAGATCACCGAGCGCGGTATCGGCAACGGTATTTCGCTGCTGATCTTCGCCGGTATCGTCGCTGGTCTGCCTGGGGCGGTTGCCCACACGCTGACCATGGCGAACAACGGCGAGTTGTCGGTGATCAAGCTGCTCATGGTGATCGTGCTGATCCTGGCGGTGACCGCGTTCGTGGTCTTCATGGAGCGCGCCCAGCGGCGCATCACCGTGAACTACGCGCGGAAGCAGGGCGGGCAGCGGGCCTACATGAACCAGACCTCGCACCTGCCGCTGAAGATCAATATGGCGGGCGTCATTCCGCCGATCTTTGCCTCCAGTCTGCTGCTTTTCCCGTCCACGGCCGCTACCTGGTTCGGTAGCGCCAGCCAGAACCGCTGGTTGCAGTACCTGACCACGGCGCTGAGCCCGGGCGAGCCGGTTCACGATATTGTTTTCGCGGTGCTGGTGATCACGTTTGCCTTCTTCTATACGGCGATCGTGTTCAACTCCCAGGAGACGGCGGACAACCTCAAGCGCTCGGGCGCACTGATTCCGGGTATCCGCCCGGGTCGGGCGACGGCGGACTACATCGATGGCGTGATGACCCGGTTGACCGGTGTTGGCGCGATTTATCTGGTGCTGGTCTGCCTGGTGCCGACGTTCATGCAGAACGCCTGGCATGTACCGTTCTATTTCGGTGGCACGTCGCTGCTGATCGTGGTGGTGGTGGTGATGGACTTTACCGCCCAGGTCCAGGCTCATCTGGTCAGCCACCAGTACGAAAGTCTGCTCAAGAAGTCCAACTTGCGCCGCGGGTAAGGGCGGCGCAGGCCACAGGTAGGAAGGGCGGCGGCGCCGAGGTGCCGCAGGGCTTTCCGTTTAGGTCATTTCAGGTTAGAATTGCGCGTTTACCGCGCACGTAACGTATCGGAGACAGTACACATGGCGCGCATCGCAGGTGTCAATTTGCCAGTCCAGAAGCATGTCTGGGTCGGCCTGCAGAGCATTTTCGGGATCGGTCGTTCGCGGGCCAAGCGGGTCTGCGTGGACGCCGGCGTGGTTCCCACCACCCCGATCAAGTCCCTTAGCGAAGGCGAAGTGGAGAAAATCCGCGCCGAAATCGCCAAGTACACCGTCGAGGGCGACCTTCGCCGCGAAGTCGGCATGGCCGTCAAGCGTCTGATGGATCTGGGCTGCTATCGTGGCCTGCGCCACCGTCGTGGCCTGCCGGTGCGCGGTCAGCGCACGCGCACCAACGCTCGTACCCGTAAGGGTCCGCGTCGTCCGATCAAGAAGTAACGGATTCCTTTTATGGCAAAGCCGGTTAAAACCAAGAAGAAGATCAAGCGCGTCGTCACGGATGCCGTGGCCCACGTGCAGGCTTCTTTCAATAACACCATCGTTACCATCACCGATCGCCAGGGCAATGCCCTGTCGTGGGCGACGGCGGGCGGCGCGGGTTTCCGCGGTTCGCGCAAGTCGACCCCGTTCGCTGCCCAGGTAGCCGCCGAAAAGGCTGGCCGCGCTGCAGGCGACTACGGTGTGAAGACGGTGGAAGTTCGCATCAAGGGCCCTGGCCCGGGCCGTGAGTCGGCCGTGCGTTCCCTGAATGCATTGGGCTTCAAAGTGCTCAATATTATCGATGTCACGCCGATTCCGCATAACGGCTGCCGTCCCCCCAAGAAGCGTCGAGTCTAAGGAGACAACCATGGCCCGTTATCGTGGAGCTACCTGCAAACTCGCTCGTCGTGAGGGTGCGGATCTCGGTTTGAAGAGCCCGGCGCGTGCGCTGGACTCGAAGTGCAAGCTCGAGAACAAGCCCGGCCAGCATGGCGCCAACAAGCGCGCCCGCCTGTCCGACTACGCTGTCCAGCTGCGTGAAAAGCAGAAGGTCAAGCGTATCTATGGTGTGCTGGAGCGTCAGTTCAGCAACTACTACGCCAAGGCGTCGACCCAGAAGGGCAATACGGGTGAGAACCTGCTGCGCCTGCTGGAAAGCCGTCTGGACAACGTCGTTTATCGCATGGGTTTCGCGGTTACCCGCGCCCAGGCCCGCCAGTTGGTCGCCCACAAGGCGGTGCTGGTCAACGGCAAGAAGGTTAATGTGCCTTCCTACAACGTTCGCCCGGGTGATGAAGTCGCCTTGACCGAGCGTGCCCGCGCGCAGTTGCGCGTGCAGGAAGCCGCGACTGTCTACGACACCATGGACCTGCGTCCATTGTGGGTGGAAGTCGATAGCAAGAAGTTCGCTGGCACGTTCAAGTCGGTACCGGATCGCGGCGATTTGCCGGCCGATATCAACGAAAACCTGATCATCGAGCTTTACTCGAAGTAATTCACCGGAGCCTTGCATGGCAAGTTCGTCAACTAGCGTGCTGCGGCCTCGCGGCCTCAGCGTCGAGCAGCTTGGATCCAACCGCGCCAAGGTGGTGGTGGAGCCGCTCGAGCGTGGTTTCGGCCATACCCTGGGCAACGCGCTGCGTCGCGTGCTGCTCTCGTCGATTCCTGGTAGCGCCATCGTCGAAGTTGAAATCGACGGTGTCCTGCATGAGTACACCACCCTGGAAGGCCTGCAGGAGGACGTGATCGAAGTCCTGCTGAACCTGAAGGACGTGGCCATTCGCCAGCACAGCGGCGACGAAGTCACCCTGACCTTGTCCAAGAAGGGCAAGGGCGTGGTCACCGCCGGCGATATCGCCGTCGATCACTCGGTGGAAATCATCAACCCCGAGCACGTGATCTGCCACCTGACCAAGGACGTGGCGCTGAACATGCGTCTCAAGGTCAAGCGCGGCGTCGGCTACCAGCCGGCCAGCTCGCGCCAGCACCCGGACGATGAGACGCGTCCGATCGGTCGTCTGCAGCTCGACGCGTCCTTCGCGCCGGTCCTGCGCGTGGCTTACGAAGTGGACGCCGCTCGTGTCGAGCAGCGCACCAACCTCGACAAGCTGGTCCTGGACATCGAGACCAACGGCACCATTGGCGCTGAAGACGCGGTCCGCAAGGCCGCCGAGATCATCAATGACCAGCTGTCGGTGTTCGGCGATTTCTCGCGTCGCGAAAGCGATTCGACCAAGGCGGAGACGGGTGGGTTCGATCCGCTGCTGCTCCGTCCGATCGACGACCTCGAACTGACGGTTCGTTCCGCGAACTGCCTGAAGGCCGAAAGCATCTACTACATCGGCGACCTGGTCCAGAAGACCGAAGTCGAGTTGTTGAAGACGCCGAACCTGGGCAAGAAGTCGCTGACCGAGATCAAGGATGTGCTGGGCGGGCGTGGTCTCGCACTCGGCATGAAACTGGAAAACTGGCCGCCGCCGGGCCTTTCGCACGGCATGCAGCTGGGCTGAGCCCCGCTTAGCCCTTCATAGAACTGGAACAAGACCATGCGCCACCAAAAATCCGGACGCAAACTCAACCGCACCAGCAGCCACCGCGAAGCCATGTTCCGTAACATGGCCTCCTCGCTGCTGAAGCACGAGCTGATCCGCACGACCCTGCCGAAGGCCAAGGAACTGCGTCGCGTTGCCGAGCCGCTCATCACGCTCGGCAAGGTCGACGGCGTTGCCAACCGCCGCCTCGCTTTCGCGCGTCTGCGCGACAAGCAGGCCGTCGGCAAGCTCTTCGTCGAGATCGGCCCGCGTTATCGCGAGCGTCCCGGCGGTTATCTGCGCATCCTCAAGTGCGGCTTCCGTCCGGGTGACAATGCGCCGATGGCGTATGTCGAGCTGGTGGATCGCCCGCAGGTCGAGGCTGTCGACGCCGAATAACGCCGTCCATCGCGTTTATCGAAAGCCCCGGCCGGGAAACCTGCCGGGGCTTTTCGTTTGTATGGCCGTAAGGCGACCGTGCGATGTCCGGTCGGTTACTCCATGAAGATGCACTTCCGCTCTCCTATCCCTTACTGACAGCCGCCGCGTGAACGGTTAACGTTGGGATCCCGCACCGCACAATAAGCGCGCTCCATGAACCCTATGAACGCCTCGTTTCGCCCCGCTTACCTGCTCGGTTTCCTGATCTGCGCCGGACTGATGGGCTTTGCCCTGTACGCGCAGTACCGGCTGGGCATGGATCCGTGCCCGCTGTGCATCTTCCAGCGCGTGGCGGTGTGCTTTATGGGCCTGTTCTTCCTGATCGGCGGCCTGCACGCGCCGAACGGCAGGGGCGGGAGGCTGACCTATGCGGTCCTGGTCGTGATCGGGGCCATCGGCGGCATCGTCGTCGCCGGACGTCATCTCTGGCTGCAGAGCCTGCCTCCTTCCGAAGTGCCATCGTGCGGACCCGGACTGGGTTATATGCTCGATACGTTCCCGCTGGCCAATGCCCTGAAAATGGCCTTCACCGGGTCCGGCGAATGCGCCAAGCTTGAACCGGTCCTCGGCCTGCCGATGCCGGCGTGGACCTTGTTCTGGTTTGTCGTCCTCGGTATCGGGGCGGTCGTGGCGGCAGTCCGCCGTCGTCGTTGAGTTTTCACGCGCCATAGCGCGCTATTCCCCCAAGGCAAGCAGTCATGCAGCACAATCTCAAGCCGGTGAACGATCCCCTCGATTGGGCCCCCGAATCGTGGCAACAGCGCACCGCGCTGCAGCAGCCGGCTTATGAGGACGCGGCGGAGCTCGACGAGGCGCTGGGGCGCCTGGGCGAGCTGCCGCCGTTGGTGACCTCCTGGGAAGTACTTACCCTGAAGGAGCGTCTTGCCGAGGCCCAGGAGGGTAAGCGCTTCCTGCTCCAGGGCGGCGATTGCGCCGAGAGCTTCGCCGATTGCACCAGTCCGATCATCTCGAACCGGCTGAAGGTGCTGCTGCAGATGAGCCTGGTCTTGGTCCACGGGCTGAAGAAACCCGTGCTCAGGGTGGGCCGTTTTGCCGGCCAGTACGCCAAGCCGCGTTCGACCGAGTCGGAGACCCGCGATGGCGTGACCTTGCCGTCGTTCCGCGGCGACCTGGTGAACAGCCCCGACTTCACCGCCGCGGCCCGCCGCGCGGATCCGCAGCGTCTGATCAAGGCGCATGCGCGTTCGGCAATGACGATGAACTTCGTTCGCGCCCTGGTCGACGGCGGTTTCGCCGACCTGCACCATCCGGAATACTGGGACCTGGCCTGGGTCGAGCATTCGCCGATGGCCGCCGAATACCGGCGCATGGTCGCCAGCATCGGCGATTCGTTACGCTTCATGGAAACCCTGGCCGGCCAGTCGATCTCCAGCTACTCGCAGGTGGATTTCTACACCTCGCACGAAGCCTTGCTGCTGCATTACGAGCAGGCGTTGACCCGCCAGGTGCCGCGTCAGGACGGCTGGTTCAACCTGTCCACCCATTTCCCCTGGATCGGCATGCGTACGGCGGCGCTGGACGGCGCCCATACCGAATACTTCCGCGGCATCCGCAACCCGATCGCGGTCAAGGTGGGTCCGACGGTGAAGTCGGACGACCTGCTGCGCCTGATCGATGTGCTTAATCCTGCCAATGAAGCGGGACGGCTGACCCTGATCCATCGCATGGGCCATGGCCCGATCGCCACCCAGCTGCAGCCGCTGCTGGAGGCGGTGAAGGCCGAGGGGCGTCGCGTGCTATGGGTCGCCGATCCGATGCACGGCAATACCGAAAGCACCACGAATGGCTTCAAGACCCGCCGCTTCTCCAATATCAGCGGCGAGCTCGACCAGGCATTCGATATCCATGCGGCCGCCGGCACCCGGCTGGGCGGCGTGCACCTGGAACTGACCGGCGAGGATGTCACCGAATGCCTCGGCGGCGCTCGCGATCTGGTCGAGACCGATCTCAACCGCGCCTATAAGTCGATGGTCGATCCACGCCTGAACTACGAGCAGTCGCTGGAAATGGCGATGCTGATCGTGAAAAAGTCGGGTGGCATGGTGCCGATGCCGTAAGGCGTGCGGGAGCTCTTCATTGTGGGAGCGAACCCTGTTCGCTCCCACAAGGATCAATAAGGCAGGGTCGGCAGGAAGGTCGGCTGCTGATACACCTTGTTGTGCTGCTCGAACCCATAGGCAATCGAGATCAGGGTTGGCTCGCTCCATTTCGCACCGAAGAACAGTACGCCGACGGGCAAGCCATGCGCGAACGTCGCGGGCACCGTGATCGACGGGTAGCCTGAAATCGCCGCGGGTGCGGAAGCACCGCCGACCGTCGGGTCACCGCTGACCACGTGGTCGCCAAGGATCAGGTCGGTGGTGAAGGCCGGGCCCCACATCGGCGCCAGCAGTGCGTCGAGCTTGTTCGCCGCCAGGGCTGCATCGATACCATCCGGACCGGCCAGTCGCTTGTTGGTTTCCATCGCGTCGATGTACGCCTTGTCGGTCAGCGGTCCCTTCGCCTCGGCCTGCTCGAACAACTCCTGCCCGAACCACGGCATCTCGCGAGCCGCCTCGCGTTTGTTGAAGGCGATCAGGTCGGCCAGCGTGTGCACCGACAGGCCCTTGCGGGTGGCGAGGTAGCTGGCTATGTCCTGCTTGAATTCGTAAAGCAGCACGGTCAGCTCGCGGTCCCCAAGCTCCTTGATGTGCGGGATCTCGACGGGGTCGATCACGATCGCTCCCTGCGCCTTCAGCACCGCGATGGTCTGTTCGAGTGCGCGATCCGCATTCGGTTCGATGCCGCCGAGCTGGCGGACGATGCCGATGCGCTTGCCGCGCAGGCCGTCCGCATCGAGGAACTTCGTGTAATCGGTGGCGTGCTTGTCGGCTTCCGCGGTGGCCGGGTCGCGTGGATCGCTGCCGGCGATGGCACCGAGCACGATCGCCGCATCGGTTACCGTGCGGGCCATCGGCCCGGCGGTATCCTGGCTGTGCGAGATCGGCACGATGCCGGCCCGACTGACCAGGCCGACGGTCGGCTTGATGCCGACGATGCCGTTGCTGGAGGCGGGGCAGACGATCGAGCCGTCCGTCTCCGAACCGATCGCCACGGTGGCGAAACCGGCGGCGACGGCGGCGCCCGAACCGGCGCTCGAGCCGCAGGGGTTGCGGTCGAGCACATAGGGACTGCGGGTCTGGCCGCCGCGTCCGCTCCAGCCACTGCTGGCGTGGTTCGAGCGCATGTTCGCCCATTCGCTGAGATTGGTTTTGCCGATGATCACCGCGCCGGCGGCGCGGAGCCTGGCGGCGACCGTCGAGTCCTTCGGCGCCGGCGCTTCGGCCAGGGCCAGCGAGCCGGCCGTGGTCAGCATCCGGTCGCCGGTATCGATGTTGTCCTTGATCACGATCGGGATACCGTGCAAGGCAAGCTTCTTGCCTGCGGGGGCGCGGTCCTGCGCGCGGGCGATCGACAGCGCGTCGGGGTTGAGCTCGATGATCGCGTTGACCTTCGGCCCCGCCTGGTCCAACGCGGCGATACGTTCGATGAAGCGTTGGGTCAGTTCGTGCGGGGTAAGCGTGCCCGCGGCGAATTGTTGCTGCAGTTCGCCGATCGAGGCGAAATTCGAGGCGTCTTTCGCGGCCGGCAAATCCCCCTCCGCGGCCGCGGCGGTAAGCGTGCAAAGACCTGCAAGGATGGCGGCGGCGATCCGGATTCTGCTGAACATGTCCCTTCCCCTAATGCGACGATGCGCCTCATGGTGGCGCCAGATGCGCAGCGTATACTCCTGCGCTATCACGATGATAATCCGCCTCGCGGTCCGCGGGTGACGGATACGAAGGGAGTGACCGCATGAGCCGCATGATTCGCTGGGCAGGCCTGCTGGCCGTCCTTCTCGCCGGGGTCGCGCATGCCGCGGACGAACCCCAGATACCCGATACCCTCAAGCAGCGCATCGCCAGTTGCACCAGCTGCCATGGCGAGCACGGCGAGGGGGGCGACAACGGCTTCTTCCCCCGCCTGGCCGGCAAACCGGTCGGGTACCTGACGCGGCAAATGCAGGACTTTCGCGATGGCCTGCGTCACTACGCGTTGATGGAATACACCATGCAGCCGCTGTCCGACGACTACATGCGCGAGATCGCCGGCTACTTCGCCGTCCAGGACGTGCCGTTCACGGCGTCCAGGCCGGCCAAGGTGTCGCCGGCCGCCATGAAACGCGGCGAGCAGCTTGCCCTGCATGGTGACGCGGCGACCAAGGTCCCTGCCTGCGCCAGCTGCCATGGCGAGCGCCTTACCGGCATGCAACCGGATATTCCCGGCCTGGTCGGCCTGCCTTACGACTACATCAGCGCCCAGCTCGGTTCCTGGCGTACGCATACACGCAGCACCGTGGCGCCCGATTGCATGGCGACCGTCACCAGCCGACTGAGCGATTCGGACATCAGCGCGGTATCGGCGTGGCTTTCCTCGCAAGACGTTCCCGCGGACCACGAGCCGCAAGCTGCCGGCAGTCTCACGTTGCCGATGCAGTGCGGCAGCGTGGGAGGCTGAGGACATGGGCATGACGATGAAACTGAAGATGACACGCTGGATCACGCTGACGGCCCTGGCCTGGTCGGGCTTCGGCATGGCCGCCGATGCGGCGCAGATAGAACACGGACGCTACCTCGCGCTCGCCGGCGACTGCGTGTCCTGCCATACCGTACAGGGCGGCAAGCCGTACGCCGGTGGCCGCATCATGGTGACGCCGTTCGGCAATATCCCCACGCCGAACATCACGCCCGACAAGGGCACCGGTATCGGCGACTGGTCGGCGGGCGACTTCTACCAGGCCATGCACAAGGGCATCGGCAAGGACGGACGCCTGCTTTACCCGGCGTTCCCGTTCACCTCGTATACCAAGGCAAGCCGCGCCGACGTCGATGCGATCTACGCCTACCTGCGCTCGCTGCCACCGGTGAAACAGGCCAATGGCGATACCGAGCTGCGCTTCCCTTACAGCCAGCGTCGCCTGCTTTCGGCATGGCGCGCGCTGTATTTCACCGAAGGCGAGTTCGCCGCCGACCCGAAGCAGTCGGCCGGATGGAATCGTGGTGCCTACCTGGTGAAGGGCCTCGGTCATTGCAACGACTGCCATACCGCGCGCAACTCGCTCGGTGCCACCATCAACGATCCACGCCTCGCCGGCGGCATGATCCCGATGCAGGACTGGTACGCGCCCGACCTCAGCACCCAGGCGCATGGCGGCCTGGCTGGCTGGAGCGAACAGGATATCGTCGACCTGCTGAAGACCGGTCGCTCGTCGAAGAGCACGGCTTACGGACCGATGGCCAACGTGGTGTTGAACAGTACCCAGCATCTGACCGACGACGACCTCGGCGCGATTGCCACGTATCTCAAATCCTTGCCGCCGCGCCCGAAACCGTCCGAGGACGATTCGCCGCTGGACAATACGCCGCTGGTCGCCCAGGGCCAGAAGATCTATCTCGATCGCTGCGCCAGCTGCCATGGCAAGAGCGGCAGCGGTGTCGCCGGTGTCTACCCGCCGCTGGACGGCAACTCGTCGGTCACCGAACCGCTCGGCGTCAACGCGATCCGCATCGTCCTGCTCGGCGGCTTCGCGCCGGCCACCGTGCACAATCCGCGGCCGTACTCCATGCCGCCGTTCGCGCAGCGCCTTAGCGACAACGATGTCGCCGCCGTGGTCACCTTCATCCGTCAGGCCTGGACCAACAAGGCCGGCGCGGTGAGCGAGGAAAACGTGCGGACGTATCGGTCGACACCGGCGATCTGACCGGTTTTACAGATGTTGCGCGAGCGTTTGCCAGTGCGCGACATCCCAGGCGCCACGCGCCTGGCCGGAAGGCGAGGGCAGGACGAATAAGCGCGTGCTACCGATCATGTCTTCCTGAAGGCCATAGGCGACGGCACGGCCAAGCGCGGCACGCGCGGCGTTCTTGCTGGTGAAGGCGAGCATGCCGGGTGCATGCTCGATGATCTTCGCGCGCAATCCTTCGATGTCGAAGGCATCTTCCGGTAGCTGGTTGTCGTTGCCGAAGTGGTATTTGCCGAGATCGGTCAGGCCGATGCCGAGGCCTGGCAGCAGCGGGAATTCGTCGGGGCGGAGTCGTCTCGACGTCAGCCCGATCTCGTGCAGGGTGCGCCAGAACATATTGCCTGGATGGGCGTAGTACGCGCCGGCTTCGGCCGAACGTTTTCCAGCGGCGGTGCCGCAGAAGACCAGACGCAGGCCAGGGGCGAGGACATCGGGGAGGATCGCTTCGGGCATGATTCGATGATTCTAGTCCCCTTGAGAGGCCTGAGGCCGAGTCGGGAACAGCGATACGTTTCATGTGGGCTTGGCCCTTTGGTGGCGCTTCGCGAGCGTGTCGGCGCTTATCGCGCCGGTGTTTCGCCCTCCTGCCGAAATGAATCGCGCGCAGGGTGCGCGATCTACCACGCCGACTTGTAGATAGCGCACCTGTGCGCTATTCCGCAGAGGCCACCCCGGTCGCATGCCCGCTGCGCGGGGCGGCCGGCGGGGCCGGGGTTTGCGAACGTACGTCCTTGTGCGTTCGCAAACGGTCGGCATCCATGCCTCGCCCGCTGCGCGGCCCGGTCGTCCCCGCTGACCTCACTGCTCAACGGGGTCCCAGGATCACGAGCCGGCTGATCGCCGCGTATCTATTTTTGCCAGCGTGCAGGTCTGGCCCCAAAGGACTCGCGAACAGGGTTCGCTCCCACAGGAGCAGGTTGCGACGACCTTGTGGGAGCGAACCCTGTTCGCGAGTCCTTTGGGGCCGTGACTTCCCGATCGCCATCTTGCTCTTGGTGGTCACGCCTTTTCCCGGACAGCAGTGGCCTGCGCCGGGAGTGAAGCCACCACGCGCCAGGTCCTCCGGCGAAAAGGCCACAAGCAAAAAAAAGCCCGGCGATGCCGGGCCTTTTTACCTCGCTGCGGCGGTGATCAGCCGCGCGAGTTCTTCTTGCGGTCCTGCTCGGTCAGGAACTTCTTGCGCAGGCGGATTTCCTTCGGGGTGATCTCGACGAGTTCGTCGTCCTCGATGAATTCCAGGGCCTGCTCGAGCGAGTACTTGATGGCCGGGGTCAGCTGGATGGCGTCGTCCTTGCCCGAGGCGCGCATATTGGTCAGCGGCTTGGACTTGATGACGTTGACCGTGAGGTCGTTGTCCTTGGCGTGGATGCCGACCAGCTGGCCTTCGTACACTTCGTCGCCCTCGGCGGCGAAGAGCTTGCCGCGGTCCTGCAAGGGTCCGAGCGAGTACGCGGGCGTCGCACCGGGGGCGTTGGCGATCATCACGCCGTTCTGGCGCTTGGCGATCGCACCCTCGGCCTTCGGGCCGTAATGGTCGAACACGTGGAACAGCAGGCCCGAACCCTGGGTCAGCGTCTTGAACTCGGTCTGGAAACCGATCAGGCCACGTGCCGGGATTTCATAGTCGAGGCGCACTCGGCCCTTGCCATCCGATTCCATGTTCTTCAGCTGGCCCTTGCGCATACCGAGCCGTTCCATCACGCCGCCCTGGTGGATTTCTTCCACGTCGACGACCAACTGCTCGATCGGCTCCTGCAGCTTGCCGTCGATTTCCTTGATGATTACTTCCGGACGCGACACGGCCAGCTCGTAACCTTCGCGGCGCATGTTCTCGATCAGCACCGACAAGTGCAGCTCGCCGCGGCCGGAGACCTGGAACTTGTCCGGGTCCGAACCTTCCTCGACCTTCAGCGCGACGTTATGCAGGGTCTCGCGCTCGAGACGCTCGCGCAGCTGGCGGCTGGTGATGAACTTGCCGCCGCTGCGGTCCTTGTTGCCGGCGAACGGCGAGTTGTTCACCTGGAAGGTCATGGTGATGGTCGGCTCGTCGACGGTCAGCGCCGGCAACGCCTCGGGCGTGTCGAGCTGGCAGACGGTGTCGGAGATGCTGAGGCCTTCGATGCCGGAGATGGCGACGATGTCGCCGGCTTCGGCTTCGGCCACTTCGCGACGCTCAAGGCCCATGAAGCCGAGTACCTGCAGGATCTTGCCCTGGCGAACCTTGCCTTCGCGATCGACGACCGAGACCGACATGTTGGTGCGCACCTTGCCGCGCTGGATGCGGCCGATGCCGATCAGGCCGACGTAGTTGTTGTAGTCGAGCTGGCTGATGCGCATCTGGAACGGGCCGACCGGATCGACGTCCGGCATCTTCACATGTTCCATGATCGCTTCGTACAGCGGGACCATGTCGCCTTCGCGCACGTCCTGCTCGAGGCCGGCATAGCCGTGCAGCGCCGAGGCATAGACGACCGGGAAGTCGAGCTGTTCATTGGTCGCGCCGAGGCGGTCGAACAGTTCGAAGGTCTGGGTCAGCACCCAGTCGACGCGCGCGCCCGGACGATCGACCTTGTTGATCACGACGATGGGACGGAAGCCCATCTCGAAGGCCTTCTGGGTCACGAAGCGCGTCTGCGGCATCGGGCCGTCCATCGCGTCGACCAGGATCAGCACGGAGTCGACCATCGACAGTACGCGCTCGACCTCGCCACCGAAGTCGGCATGGCCTGGAGTGTCGACGATGTTGATGCGGTTATCGCGCCAGGTGATGGCGGTGTTCTTGGCAAGGATCGTGATGCCACGCTCCTTTTCCTGGTCGTTCGAGTCCATCACGCGCTCGGCGAGCACGGTGCGCTCGGCGAGGGTGCCAGACTGCTTGAGCAGCTGGTCGACCAGGGTCGTCTTGCCATGGTCGACGTGAGCGACGATGGCGATATTGCGCAGATTTTCGATGGACATACCGAACTCCCCCGGCGATCAGACCGGAGCACCTTTTGATGGATGAGGAAGCCGACAAGTATAGAGCTATTTGGTGTCGTCCGCATGAACCCCCGGAGCCACGCCTCCGCCCCGGTGAAACGGGGCGTACGCGGACCCCGCTCGTCGGGCCGGAAAGGGATTTCTTAGGGGGAATCCTCTTCCATGTTGCAGTCCTTCGGCAGGTATTTGACGTCGAAGCCCTGGCCCTCGCACTGCCATTCGACCTGCTTGCCAGTGACCAGCGGAGTCAGGGTAAGGGTGGCCCCGTCCAGTTTGGCATTGGCCTGGAATGGCGCTTCGCTGCTGTAGGTGACGGTGATCTGGCCGCCCTTGCCGAGGGCGACATCGGCAACGTACTTGCCATGAAGGTCGTCGGCCAGGCCCGCCACGGCGTTGTCGGCCGGGAACCGCCCCTTGCCCAGCCGGTACGAGGCGACCGCGATCTTGGCGCCTTCAGCCAGGGTCATGCCCTCGGTGACCTGGGCGCGAATCGTATAGTCCTGGTAGGCCGGGACGGCAATGGCCGCAAGGACCGCCACATAGGCCACGGCGACCATGCCGCCGCCACCGCCACTGGTGACGAATTCGACCGGACTCTGCTCGTAGGTCAGGCTGAAGCCGACACTGTCCCCGTCGACCTCGATAGCGCTGCCCAGCACGCCCTCGCGGGGCAAGCCGAGCGCGGTGGCCGAGGGCAGCTTGCGCACGTCGATGGCGGTACCGGCGAAATCGCCCACGGCGTCGAGCAGGCCGATGTAGCTGTAATAGGCGTCGCGGTGGGCGTCGCGGCTGCTGGCGGTGATGCCGGCCAGGACCGACTTGCCGTCATAGGACTGGGCCTTCAGCCAGCCGGCCAGGTCCGTGTCGGGATTGGCGGCGACACGATCGGCCAGGGCCTGGGGCACCCTGGCGAAGACCAGGAAGTCGCCATCGTCGATCCAGTAAAGGTGGCTGCCCAGCCGGCCCAGCAATTCTTTCAGGGCGCCCTGGTCCGCGTCGTCATCCACGCCCGGCAAGGCTGACAGACCCTGGATGGTCAGCGCATGCACGCTGGCCTTGCCGGAGTCGCCGAGGTCCAGACGCCAGTGCTTTCGGGTGGCGAGCGCGGTGAGCATGTCGGCGAAACCCTTGCGGTCGCGGACGCGTACGGCGGCGAAACTGCCGGCATCGTCGCTGAAAATCAACAGCTCCGGGCCTAGCAGCCGGGCGAACCCGGCCAGGTCCAGGTTCTGCCCGGCCTTCATCCGTGCAGCCCAGCTCCGATAGGCATCACCGCGCTCCTTGCCGAAATCGAGGTTGACGTTGTTTTCCAGGGCCGTGACCTGTTCGCTGCCGGGCAGGGCGACACTGGCGGCCCAGTGTGGTTTGCCGACGGTCTTCAGGTTCGCATCGAACGCGCGCGGTGCCAGGTAACCGAGCAGGCGCGACTGCGGCGAGTGCACGATGACGCGGACTTGCCCGTGGCCTTCCACGGTACCGGCACCGAAGGCAATCGCGTCAGCCTTGGCGACGAGGTCACCAGGCAGGGTGCCGACGTCATCGCCGGGAATCTGCGAAGCCATCACCCCGCCGACGCCACGCACGCTGACCCAGGCAAACAAGCCTTCGCCGGACTGGTCCACGCGCGCCTCGAGCGCGGCAAGGGTTTCCGGTGCGGCGTGGGCACCGGCCCTGCCCACTTCGTCGAGGATCGCCTCGAACGCGGCGCGATCCGTCGGCTGCATGCCCAGGTAGGCATACAGGCGATGTTCCTTCGCGTCGAAGCGCAGCCAGCCGCCCGAGGCGAGTGGCGCGAAGCCTTGCGCGTCGAAAGGCTGCGTGGGCAGCAGCAGGGGCGACTTCAGCGATTCCAGCCGCTTCTGCAATGATGCGGTGCTGTCGTACGAGAGCTGTGCCGTGACCAGGCCATGCGCGGCCGGCGAGGTGATGCCGCTCGGATCGACCAGGGCCACCTCGAGTGGTGAGCGCAATTCGTCCAGGAGCACGACGATATAGGGCGTCATGCCGGCCTTGGCCAGCACCGGATCCTTGGCGATGCCCTCGCGCAACTGGCCGACCATCTGCAGGTGTGTGGCATCGACCGCGGCGACGTCGAGCGCGCGGCCATTCGGCACGCCGCCGGCAACCTGCCACAGCGTGGGCAGGCGGATATAGCTCACCGTGTTGGCCGGCAGGTGCTTGCGCAGCCAGGCCGGTTGCGAAAGCAGCGCCTGTGCATGGGCGACGGCGGCGGCATCGGCGACGGGGCGCTGGCCTTCCTGGTCGCGATGACAGGCACTGACGAAAACGGCGGCCGCAAGCGTGGCGGCCAGCGCGAACTGCTGACGAGTGAACATTCCCTGGTAACTCCCCTGAGCGGGCCGAACAAAAACGGCGCGTGCGGAGGATAGCAAAGCCGTGCGGTCACCGATGTAGGCGACCGCACGTTTCGGACACTATTGGATCAGATCGGCCTGCTTGCTCGCGGTGTACCAGAGCAGGCCGTAGTGTGCGTAGGTGTAGGTGTAGCTCGCCGTCTCGCCGGTGATCGACGAGGTATGCACGCCGTAGACCAGACAGGAGTAGTAACAGTTGATTTCATCGGAGTACGACTTGATCGAGTACTCCCTCGCGCCGAAATGCTTGGTGGCCAGCGATGTCAGCAACGGGCTCTGGATCGACAGGCCTTTCGAGCCGCAGGTGACGGTGGCGACATTGAAGGGGTAATAGCCGCAGGCATACAGGCCATGGAAGGCGCCGGCGATGCCGACAAACGCATCGACCGAGCTCGAGGCATTGAGATCCACGATGGCCTTGGCGGCGAGCGTCGCCCCCATCGAATGGCCGATCACGTCGATCTTGCCGGTGCATGAACTGGCCACGGCATCGCCGATGGCCTGCTCGACCGGCATGAGTTCACTCGCCGAATGGTCGTTGCAGGCGGCGCACAGGCCATTGCCCCAGGCCGGCGCGAACAGTTGCGCCTCGGTATAGCCGCGATGGATCAGCTCGTCGTGGGTGGCCTGGAAGTCGCTTGGGCTGCCGGTATTGCCGTGGACCATGACGACATTGTCGACACAGGCGGCGTGGGCGAAAGCGGGAAGCAGGAGCGAGCACAGCAACAGCATCAGATAGCGTGCGTAACGCATGATCCATTCTCCGTTGGGCTACTGGAAGGCGCGCCGTCCTGTTCAGACAAGTCCGGTCGCGTAGAACACACCGATGATGAAAAATACCGCCACGGTCTTGATCGCGGTGATCGCGAAGATGTCGCGATAAGACTGCCGATGGGTCAGGCCGGTCACCGCGAGCAGGGTGATGACCGCGCCGTTGTGCGGCAGCGTGTCCATGCCACCGGAGGCCATCGCGGCGACGCGATGCAAGACCTCCATGGGAATGCCGGCGGCCTGCGCGTTATGGATGAAGCTGTCGGCCATCGCGGCCAGCGCGATGCTCATGCCGCCGGAAGCTGAGCCGGTAATGCCGGCCAGCGCTGTCACCGACACCGCCTCGTTGACCAGCGGATTGGGAATCGCATGCAGGCCATCGGCGACCAGGCGAAAGCCGGGCAGGGCAGCGATGACGGCACCGAAGCCATACTCGGACGCGGTATTCATCGAAGCGAGCAGGGCGCCACCGACGGCAGCCTTGCTGCCTTCGGCCAGATCGGCGAAAACCGAACGCCAGGCGAAGGCCAGTACGCTGACGATGCCGAGCAGCAATGCGCCTTCCACGGCCCAGATCGCCGCGTTCTTCGACACGTCCTGTACCACGGGCGTTGCGCTGCCGACCACAGCGGGCACGAACGAATGCATCTTGCCGTACCAGCCCGGTATCGCATCGGTGAGCAGCTTGTTGGCGACGCCCACGATGATCAGCGGCAGCACCGCGAGCGCCGGATGGGCGAGGCTTGCGCCGGTAAAGGCGACCGGCTCGTTCACCAGCGGCGATGCGTCGCTATAGCCTTCGCCGTTCGCGGCGGCCTTGCGGCGCCGCGATTCGAGGTAAAGCATGCCGATCACCAGGATGAAGACGCTGCCCAGCGTGCCCAGCCACGGCGCGGCCCAGGCATTGGTACCGAAGAACGCGGTGGGAATGATGTTCTGGATCTGCGGCGTGCCCGGCAGCGAATCCATGGTGAAGGTAAACGCCCCAAGCGCAATCGTGCCCGGGATCAGCCGTTTCGGGATATCGGCCTGGCGAAAGAGTTCCGCCGCGAACGGGTACACCGCGAACACCACCACGAACAGCGAGACGCCACCGTAGGTCAGCAGCGCGCAGACCAGCACGATCGACAGCATCGCCCGCGAACGGCCGAGCAGGCCGATCGACGCGGCGACGATCGCCCGCGAGAAGCCGGAGAGTTCGATCAGCTTGCCGAACACGGCGCCGAGCATGAAGACGGGAAAGTACAGCTTGAGGAAGCCGACCATCTTGTCCATGAACAGGCCGGTGAACATCGGCGCGACCAGGGACGGGTCGGTGAGCAGCACCGCGCCGAGCGCGGCGATCGGCGCGAACAGGATGACGCTGTAGCCGCGATAGGCGGCGAACATCAGCAGGCCGAGCGCGGCCAGCACGATCACGAGTGCCATCCTTGCGGTTTCCCCTGGGTGCACGGTCGATAACGAAGGGGGCGAGTATCCACGCCTGCGCCATGCCGGGGCACTGTACGAAGGTACAGGTGTGCCGCGTCGGCCGGCATGCCTATGCTCTCGTTATATCGACGCCGAGGGGGCGTCGTCGCGATGCTCCGGGGACATCATGAAACACACCAAGCTCACGCTGGCGATCGGTATGGTTTTCGGCATGGCTTTCGCCTTGCCCGCCATGGCGCAGTCGACCGATACCGCCACCGATGCCACGCCCAAGCCCGTGACCCAGGCCCAGGCGAAGAAGCAGGAAGCCACCCAGCTGCAGGAAGTCACGGTCAGCGCGCGTCGTCGCGACGAGTCGATGGAGAAGGTGCCGGTCGCGGTCAGCGCGTTCAGCGAGGAAGACCTCAAGGACCTGCAGGCCAATACGATCGACGGCCTCCAGGGCGCGGTGCCCAACCTCAATATCGTCCAGGGCCGCGGCTCGTCGTCCTCGGTCAACGTCTTTATCCGCGGCGTCGGTCAGCCGGATGCCTTGCAGACCTTCGATCCCGGCGTCGGCATGTATGTCGACGACGTCTACTACTCGCGCATCCAGGGCGCCCTGGTCAGCTTGTTCGACGTCGACCGGGTCGAGGTGCTGCGCGGGCCGCAGGGCACGCTGTATGGCAAGAATTCCACCGGCGGCGCGATCAAGATCGTGACGAAGAACCCGTCCGACACGCCGGAAGGTTCGGTGGAAGTCACCGGCGGCAACTTCGGCCAGCGAGAGGGCCGCTTCTACGGTTCCACGCCGCTCGGTGCCGGCTGGTCGGCGTCGATCGCCGGCGCGGATATCCGCGACGACGGTTATGTGAAGGATCCGGCGACCGGTCACCGCTATAACGACGAGGAGTCGAAGTCGGTGCGCGCCAAGCTGCGTTACCACCCGTCCGACACCTTCGACGGTGTGCTGACCGTCGACTACACCCACCAGGACACCGCACTCACCCTCGGGCAGCCGGTCTCGCCGCTGCAGCAGACCGACCTGGTGCTCGGCACGGTGACCTTGCTGACCCCGGACCTGGACAAGAAATACAACTTCCAGTCGCAGACCTCGTTCGGCCCCGACCAGGGGCAGAAGCTCAAGCACGAGGGCGTGTCGCTGAACATGACCTGGAAATTGTCCGACCAGTGGAAGCTGAAGAGCATCACCGCGTTCCGCAAGCTCGACAGCGATTCCTATATCGACATCGATGCCTCGCAGTACCAGCTCGGCGACGTCTTCGTCGGCTTCAACCAGAAGCAGGCCAGCCAGGAGCTGCAACTGCAGTTCGACAACGGCAGCAACCTGCAGGCGGTCTACGGTGCGTATTTCATGCGCGAGAACGTACCCTCGCACCAGGAGGCCTATGCCGATGACCTGTTCGCGATCTTCGGTACGCCGGTCGACTTCCTGCGTACGATCGACGACGACCTGACCACCAAGAGCTATGCCGGTTTCGCCCACGTCAACTGGGAGTTCATCCCCAGTTGGACGCTCGCCGCCGGCGTGCGCTACAGCCGCGACGACAAGGATTACGATCGCACCACCAGCACCTTCTGGGGCCCGGCGCTGGCCGTGCTCGACGAGACCGTGCCGCTGGACAAGAGCAAGAGCTGGAGCGCGTGGACGCCGACGGTCAGCCTGCAGAAGCAGATCGACCCACAGACGATGGTCTATGTCTCGGCCAGTCGCGGCTACAAGTCCGGTGGTTTCAACGGCCGCGCGAACGCCGCGATCGACGTCACCCAGGCCGAGTACGACCCGGAGACGGTGTGGACTTACGAGCTGGGCCTGAAGACCCGCTCGCAGGACAACCGCCTGCAGGGTAACTTCGCGGTCTTCCACAGCAATTACACCGATTTCCAGGCGCGCGTGTCGGAGATCGAGACCGGCACGGCGATTCCGACGTTCTCCTTCCCGGTGATCAACGCCGCGAAGCTGAAAATGGATGGCTTCGAATTCGAAGGCACGGCGCTGATGGGTACCGGCACGCGGCTCTCCTCACAGGTCGGGTATCTGAAGGCGCGTTACGACAAGTTCGCCGACGCGCGCCTGGACCCGGACAACCCGCAGTTCGATCCGGACATCCACAAGCACGTGCCGTTCTCGCCGAAATGGAATGCGCGCATCGCACTGACCCAGACATTCAACGTTGCCGAGGGTGCGCTCACCTTCGGTGCGGATGTGTCCTACCGCAGCGATACCTGGCTCAGCGTCGACAACTACGATGCGCTCAGCCAGAAGGCGTATACCCTGGTCGGCGCCTTCGGTGTGTTCGACACCGGCGACGGCCACTGGCAGTTCCGCACCGGCATCAAGAACGCCACCAACAAGGTGTACAAGACCGACGGCCAGGAGTTCTCCAGTGTCGGTAATATCCGCACGGCGTACTACGGCATGCCGCGCAACTACTACGCCAGCGTCCGCTACAACTTCTGACCGGGATCGCCATGAATCGTCCGCACCGTTTCCTCCTGCTGCTTGCGCTCGGCCTCGCCAGTCCCGTCGGCGCGGAGCAGGCAGCCAGCCTGCCGAAGCTCCATGTCGATGCCTCGCGGGTGACCGTGGCCGGGCTTTCCTCCGGCGCGTACATGGCGACGCAGGCGCAGATGGCCTATCCCGATGTTTTCCACGGCGCGGCGCTCGTCGCCGGCGGACCATATGGCTGCGCCGGCGGCAAGCTGGAGACGGCGCTGGGTTCGTGCATGAAGGGCACGCCGGCGCCGGATGCCGCCGCTTTGGCGAAGTCGGCGCGCGACAGGGCAGGCAAGGGCGAGATCGGTCCACTGAAGGATCTGGCGGGTGCGCGTATTTACGCCTTGCATGGGACCGGTGACGCGCTGGTCTCGCCGGTGGTGGCGAAGGCCTCGGCCGATTTCTACGAAGCCTTGCGCGAGGACGACGCCTCGCTGGCCAGCCTGCATGTGGTCGATGACGGTGCCCGCGCTTTCGCGCATAACCTGCCGGTCGCGAAGCAGGGCGACAACTGCGGCAAGTCCGAATCGCCGTACCTCGGTGCCTGCGGCTTCGATGCCGCGGGTGAGATCTTCTCGCAGCTTTACGGCAAACCCGCGCATGCCGTGGGAGAGGCGAAGGGCGAGGTGCGTACATTCGACCAGGATGCGCTTCGTCCCGGCGGCAAGGACGCGCTACTGGCGTCGGCCGGCTATGTCTACGCGCCACTGTCCTGCCTGGCCGGCAAGCCCTGCGGCGTGATGGTCGCGCTGCACGGCTGCAAGCAGAACGCGGATACCGTCGGTGAGGCCTTCGTGCGCGACGCCGGCTTCAACCGCTGGGCCGACGCGTACGACGTGGTCGTCCTGTATCCTCAGACCCGCGCAAGTTTCGCGCCTTTGAATCCGCAGGCATGCTGGGACTGGTGGGGCTATACGGGCAGCGATTACGACACCCGCCAGGGCGTGCAGCTGCGCCTGCTGATCGGTGCGCTCGCGGCGATGGGCGTACGTACGCCGCATTGAGTTCCTTTTGAGCGCGGGCATCGTCGCCGCCGCGGCGGCCCTCTGGCTCCTGTTGTTGTTCGGTGTCGCCCTCTTCGGTGAGCGGCGCCCGAAGTTCCTGGAGAGCCGCTGGGCGATCGTCTACGCGCTGTCGCTGGCGATCCACTGCACCTCGTGGACCTTCTACGGCACGGTCACCCAGGCCAGCCGTTCGGGCTGGTGGCTGCCGCCGACCTTCGTCGGTGCGATCCTGATGTACATGCTCGCCGTCGGCGTGTTGCGCCGGCTGGTGGTGCTGGCCCGCGACTACAACGCCGGCTCGCTCGCCGACCTGATCTCGGTGCGGCTGGGTCGCCATCGCGGTCTGGCCGCGATGGTCACGGCGGTGATGCTGCTCGGCATCGTGCCGTATATCGCGCTGCAGCTGAAAGCCGTGGCGATGAGTTATGGGCTGTTGGCTGGCGGGCACTATCCCGACGCGCCCGCGTGGCGTGACAGCGCGCTCTATATCGCCCTGCTGATGGCGGCCTTCGCCATGCTGTTCGGCACGCGCCGCGCCTCGGCAATGGCGCATAACCGCGGCCTCGTGCTGGCCATGGCCTTCGAATCGCTGTTCAAGCTCGGCGCCATGCTCGCCCTCGGTACCTTGCTGATCGGGCCGGCGCCGGCATTGCCCGTGCTGCCGCCGACGATCCCGGTGCACGACACCAGCGGGTTTCCCGCGCTGATCCTGCTCGGCGCGCTGGCGATGTTCACCCTGCCGCACCAGTTCCATGCCGGGATGGTCGAGTGCCGCGATGTGCGTCACGTGCGCACCGCGCGCTGGTTGTTTCCGTTGTACATGCTGGTTATCTCACTGCCGATCCTGCCGCTGGCGCGGTTGGGCGATGCCTGGCTGGGTCCGATGGGCGTGCCCTCGGATCTGTATGTGCTCGCCTTGCCGCTGGCGCGACAGCAGGGAGGGCTGGCCCTGCTCGCCTTCCTTGGCGGCCTCAGCGCGGCCACCAGCATGGTGGTGGTGGCGACGCTGGCGCTCAGCCTGATGGTGGTCAATCACTTCATCGCGCCGTTGCGCGTGCGCGCGGGCTGGGGCCGCGACGAGCATGGCGACCTGCGCGGCGAAGTACTCAACCAGCGCCGCGTGACCATCCTGCTGGTGATCCTGCTGGCCTGGGGTTACAGCCGCATGCTCGCCGGCAACGACCTGCTCGCCGATATCGGCGGCATTTCCTTCTCCGCGCTGGCCGGTCTCGCACCGGCGATCCTGATTGCCGTATACCGGCCACAAACGGGGCCGCGTGCGGTCTGCCTCGGCCTGTTCGCCGGCACGGCGGTATGGCTGTACACCTTGCTGCCGGCATTGGTCCCGGCGCTGCCGGTATGGCTGGACGCGCCGCTCGGTTTTGCCTGGCTGGCGCCGGACCGCCTGCTCGGGCTGGGTGACTGGAGTCGGCTGGGTCGCGCCGTCGTGCTCAGCCTGGGCGCGAATATCGGCGTGGTCCTGCTGGTCGCCAACTCACGCTATGGACGCTATGTACCGCCCGCCGCCTTGCTCGGCGATGTCGATGCCAAGGTGTTGCGCGCACTGGCCGCGCGCTTCCTGCCAGGTGAGCGGGTGCGGCGCCTCTTCGGTAACGACGTACCGCATGGTGCCGCTGGCAGCGTGCGCACCGCCGAGGTCGAGCACGAGCTGGCCGCGGTGATCGGCGCCGGTTCGGCGCGATTGCTGTTACAGGTCGTGCATGGGCAGCGCGGCGACGAGCTGGAGACCGTTGCAGCCATCGTCGGCGAGGCGACCGAGGACTTGCGCTTCAACCAGCGCGTGCTCGAGGCCGCGCTGGAAACGATGAGCCAGGGTATCTGCGTGGTCGATGCGGAACTTCATCTGGTTGCCTGGAATCGCCCCTACGCGGAACTGTTCGGTTATCCGGCAGGCTTGCTCGAAGTAGGCCGGCCCGCCGCCGACCTGATGCGGCACAACATCGCCAGCGGCCTGATCGGGCCGGGTGAACTGGAAGAGCGCGTGCAGCGCCGGCTACGGCATATGCGCGGAGGTACGGCGCACCTGTCCGAGCGGCGTTTCCCGGATGGCACCGTGGTCGAGATCCGCGGCAACCCGATGCCCGGCGGCGGCTATGTCGCTACCTTCACCGACGTCACCGCGTTCCGCGAGGCCGAGGACGAACTCAGGCGCGGCAACGAGACGCTGGAACTGCGCGTGACCGAGCGCACCGATGCACTCGCCCAGGCCAGTGCCGCCGCGCAGCGCGCGAACGAGGCGAAGAGTCACTTCCTTGCCGCGGTCAGCCACGACCTGATGCAACCGCTGCACGCGGCACAATTGTTCGCGCATGCGTTACGCGAGCAGAAGGGCGACGAACTCACCGCGCGGCATCTGGAGGGTGCGCTTGGCGCGACCGAGAACCTGCTTGCCGGCCTGCTCGATATCGCCCGCCTCGAAGGTGGTCGTCTGTCGGCGCAATCGCGCGACATGGCGCTTGCCGATGTCATCGATCCGCTGGCGGCGGAATTTCGCGCGCTCGCCGATGAGCGCGGCATCCGCCTCCATGTCGTCGCGACACAGGCTTGGGTGCGATCCGATCCGCAGCTGTTGCGCCGCGTGCTGCAGAATTTCCTGTCGAATGCGTTGCGCTATGCCGAAGGCGGCCATGTGCTGTTCGGATGTCGCCGGGTGGGCGACCACCTGCGCATCGAGGTGTGGGATACCGGTCCGGGCATCGCGCCGGCGGAGCGGGCATTTATCTTCGAGGCCTTCCGTCGTGGCGACGAGGCGGCCGGGCAGGGGCTCGGTCTGGGCCTCGCCATCGCCGAACGCACCGCGACCCTGCTCGGGCATCCGCTGGCGCTGCGTTCGTGGCCGGGTGAGGGCAGCGTGTTCTCGGTGAGCGTGCCGCACGTCGCCACCGGCACCGTGGCGGCCACCATTGCATGGCCCGTGCGCGCCTTGCCGCAGGGACATGCGCTGGTCCTCGACAACGATCCTTCCGCGATGGAAGCGACGGCGGCGTTGCTGCGCGGCTGGGGCTGGAGCGTCGATGCGGCGCGCACGCCGGCGCAGGCGCTGGCGGTCACGACGATGCCGGATTTGCTGTTACTGGATTACCACCTGGACGCCGGGGTGACTGGTTTGCACGCGCTGGATGCGTTGCGCGGGCGCTTCGGCGATGTCCCGGCCGTGGTGGTTACCGCCGATCGCGACAGCGAATTGCGCGCGCGTTTGCACGAGGCTGGGGTGAGCGTGTTGTACAAGCCGATGAAGCCGTTGGCCCTGCGTCAGGTGATGCAGCGATTGTCGCTACGCGCCGCTGTGGAAGAGCCGTTGTGGGAGCGCACCCTGTGCGCGAGGCCTTTGGGTCCGGGCGCCCAGGGTCACGAGCTCTTGTAGGTTTTCGCGCACAGGGTGCTCCCACAACAGCGAACGGTTACATCCGTGCCGGTTCGCCCAGGTCGAGCGACCGCAACAACACCCCGGCCTGCGTACGGTTGCGCACTTCGAGCTTCTCGAAGATCGCGGTCACATGCGACTTCACCGTGCGTTCCTGGATCCCCAGCCGGTCGGCGATCTGCTTGTTGAGCAGGCCTTCGGCGAGGAGGCCCAGTACGCGCGATTGCTGTTCGGTGAGGCGGGCCAGCCGCCCGGCCAGCGCGGTGTCGGCCGGGTCGGCGGGCAGGGCGGCGACCGCGCGCGCGACGTTCGCCGGCAGCCATTGACCGCCACCGAGCACGGTACGCACCGCGGCACCGATGTCGGCCGGATCCGCGCTTTTGGGCATGAATCCCGCGGCACCGTGGTCGAGGACGCGTCGCACCACGCGCGCATCGTCATGTGCCGAGACGACCAGGACGGCGACACCCGGATGTTGCCCGCGCAGGGCGGCCAGCCCGGAAAGCCCGCGGCTGCCCGGCATATGCAGGTCGAGCAGGACCAGGTCCGTCTCCGGCTGCGCCTGCAACATGGCCAGCGCGCCGGCGAGGTCGGCGGCTTCGTCGATCCGGGCCAATGGCAAGGCGGCCGCCGCGGCCTGGCGTAGCGCCGCACGGAACAGGGGATGGTCGTCGGCGATAAGCAGTTGCTGCATCCGGGCGACGGTAGCGCCGCCAGCCGTCGCCGTCGAGTGCGCGATGGCCATACCGTCCTTTAGTACGATGCCGGCAGGCGATGGGATTGTTATCGTGCTGCGATGTCACCCATCGCGCGCTCGATCCTTCTTCTCGCCTTTGTCGCAGTCTCCGGCTGCGTGACGTCTCCGCGCTCCAAAGGGTCATCCATGTCCGACGACGCCTTCTATGGTGAAGTTCGCAGCACCGTGCACCGACAGACGGACGACCTGTTGAGCGGTGGCCTGGGCCTGGCCGGGCTGGCCGGTACGTTGTCGCCCTTCGCCAATCCGCTCTCGCCGACACCGGAGGAGCTTCGTCGCCGCGCGATCCAGACCAGTTGGAAAGGTATCGCCGATCTCGGTCCGCTCGGTGGCTATGGCCGGGTCTATGGCGCGGTGCCCGATGTGCCCGGCCGCGAATACCAGGCGTTCGCCAGAATTCCCGGGGCGAATCAGCCGCATCGCGTACTTGTGCAGGTGCCCGATCATTTCGATGCGAAGGCCCGTTGTCTGGTGGTCACGGCGTCGTCGGGTTCGCGCGGCATCTATGGTTCGATTTCGCTGGCCGGTGCCTGGGGGTTGCCGCGCGGTTGCGCGGTGGCCTATACCGACAAGGGCACGGGCTCGGGGTATTTCGATACCGCCGAGGGCACGGGTGTCGCGCTGGATGGCACGCGTGCGGCGGCCGGGTCGCGCCCGCTCGAGTTCGAGCCGAAGGATGCGCCGCGCGACGCGGGCATCGCGGTCAAACATGCCCACTCGGGCGACAACCCGGAAGCCGACTGGGGGCGTCATGTCCTGCAGGCGGCGCGTTTTGGCCTGGCCATGCTCGATCGCGCCTTCCCCGACCAGGCGCCGTTCACCGCGGCCAATACGCGGATCATCGCCACCGGACTTTCCAATGGCGGTGGTGCCGTGTTGCAGGCAGCGGGCGACGACGATGAAGGCCTGCTCGCTGGCGTGGTCGCCGTCGAGCCGAATATCAACGTGCCGGGACAGGGCAGGCCATTCTTCGATTACGGTACCGAGGCCGCGCTGCTCCTTCCCTGTGCACTCACCGATGCCCGCTTTGCCGCGGCGCCGTTCGCTCGCGTCGCCGGCACGACACCACTGCCGTGGCTGGCCCGTTGCGCCAGTCTGCGCGCCGCCGGCCTCGTCGACGGGATGACCCCGGCCGCCCAGGCGGCCGACGCGGTGGCCCGGCTGCATGCCTCGGGCTGGCGCGACGATGCCATGGCGACGGCAGCCACCTCGACCTCCTTCGACCTCTGGCGCATGGTCACCGTGGCCTATGCCTCGGCGTATATGCGCCGCGGCGTTGGCCACATGCCATGCGGCTTCTCCTACGCCGCCGCCCCCGGTCCGGCCCAGCCGCTGATGCGGGCCTCGTGGTGGTCGGACGCCAGCGGGATTCCGCCCGGTCCGGGCGTCCTGCTCGGCGGCGGTGTCGCCGCGGCCGTCGATCCGACCCTGCTCGGCGAGCGCTGCCTGCGCGCCCTGTGGGATGGCCAGGATGCCGATGCGGTCGGCTTGCGCAAGGGCGTCGCCGAGACCGAGGCACGCCTGCCCCGCGAAAAATTGCCGGTCTTCGTCGTCCATGGCGCGGCCGACGGCCTGATTCCGACCGCTTTCAGTTCCGAACCCTATGTGCGCTGGTTGCGTGCCTCCGGCCGCGGCCCGGTGTACTGGAAGGTGCCGCATGCCCAGCACTTCGACGCCTTCCTGGCCTTTCCGGGGTTCGGCGATGTCCATACGCCGCTGCTGCCGTTCGGCTATGCCGCATTGGACAGGCTGTGGAGCCACCTGACCGAGGGCAGGGCGCTGCCCGAGGATGCCGCGGTCAACGGCGCCCGGCCGCGCGGTCCGGGTCCGCTCGAGGCGGCGACCCTCGGCCTGCCCTGAAGCGGACTTCACGCCGGCGGTTGAAACACTGCACATGTCCCCCACGTGTGGTCGGGTAATCTTGTCGACTGCCCGTGCGCGTGCCCGGGCGGTAACCAAGCCGTCCCCAAGAGAATCCCAAGGAACCTCGATGACCATCAATGTCACCTTCAGCACCAGCCGTGGCCCGATCCACCTCCGTCTTCATGATGACAAGACGCCGGTAACGGTCGCTAACTTCGTCAATCTGGCGCGTCGGGGCTATTACGATGGTTTGACCTTCCACCGCGTGATCGCCGATTTCATGGTCCAGGGCGGTTGCCCGAACGGCGACGGCCGTGGCGGCCCGGGCTATCGCTTCGGCGACGAATTCGACGCCAGCCTGCGTCACGACAAGCCCGGCATCCTGTCCATGGCCAATGCCGGCCCCGGTACCAATGGCAGCCAGTTCTTCATCACCCATGGCGCCACCCCGTGGCTTGACGGCAAGCACAGCGTGTTCGGCGAAGTGGTCGGCCCGGAAGACCAGAAGGTGGTCGATGCGATCCAGTCCGACGACCTGATCGAAAAGGTCACCGTCGAGGGTGACGTCGATACGCTGCTGGCCGCCCAGGCCAAGCATGTCGAGGAATGGAACAAGGTGCTCGACGCCCAGTAAGCGGCCTCGGGGGCCGTCGCCGATAGTGATGGCGACGGTCATCTTCCAGGCATAGACTCCGGCGGACAGGGGCTATGCAACAGGGAGAGCGTCATGGGTCTGCTTGACGATTTGCTCGGTGGCCAGGGTGAACAACCCAACCAGGCCACCCAGGTGGGAACCGCCGTGGGCGGTGCTTCGCTGCTGGCGGTGGCCGGCGAACTGCTCAACCGCGTCGGCGGCGTGGGCGGGTTGATCAACCTGCTCAAACAGAACGGCCTCGGCTCGGCCGCCCAGTCCTGGGTCGGTACGGGTGAAAACGAACCGGTATCGGGGGAACAGCTCGGCCAGGCCTTGCAGGGTGGCGGCCTCGGTTCCCTGCTGCAGGAAGCGGCGGGCAAACTCGGCACCTCGCCGGATGATCTGCTCGGCAAGCTCTCTGGGGTCCTGCCGCAGACCGTGGACCACCTGACGCCGGAAGGGCAGGTGCCGCAGCATGCGTCCGGCGGTTTCGACCTCGGCTCGCTCGGGCCCCTGGCCGGAAAACTCTTCAGCTGACGAATGACGAAAAAGGCCGCGCTTTGCGCGGCCTTTTTCCTTGGGCGTTACGCGAAAGCTCAGGCGGTCCTGCGCTTGAACATCCGCCAGATCAGCAAGAGGATGATCGCCCCCACCACCGAGGCGATAAAGCTCGCCGGCTCATCCGCCTGGTACCAGCCAAGTTTCGTGCCGATCCAGCCGGCCAGCAGGGAGCCGGCCACGCCGAGCAGGCCGGTGACGATGAAGCCGCCCGGATCCTTGCCCGGGACAAGCAGTTTCGCGATGGCGCCGATCACGATGCCGATCAGGAATACCCATAGCCAATGCATAGTCGTTCCTCGCCTTGAGTGAAGGACGGCCGCCGGCGGCGACCGACTGCATCATGCGCCGGCCGGGAACGCTTGTCGTGATAAAATCGCCGCCTTTGCTCCCCCGCCCCTACCCGCGAGAAGAACGCATGCCCAAGCTTGCCCAGCGCATCGGCCGCGCGAAACCCAGCGCGATCATGGTCATCGCCGAGAAAGCCAAGAAGCTGAAGGCCGCCGGCCGCGACATCATCAGCTTCTCGATCGGCGTACCGAATTTCCTGCCGGGTGAGCATGTCTACGCCGCCGCGCGCGAAGCGCTGGCGCACGACTCCGGGCAGTACGGAAGCAACCGCGGTCCCGATGCGCTGCTCGATGCCTTCCTCGCGCATATCGAGGCGCTTGGCCTGAAGGGCTACACGCGGGCGAACTGCACCATCGGCGTCGGTGCCAAGCAGGTGCTGTACAACCTCGCCGAGGCCCTGCTCGACGAAGGCGATGAAATCACCTTCCCGGCCCCGTACTGGACCAGTTACCTGGACATCGCCGAGATCGTCGGCGCGAAGATCAACATCCTGCCGTGCCCGCCGGAGCAGAACTACAAGCTGACCCCGGCCCAGCTGGACGAAGCGCTGGCGCGCAAGCCGCGCGTGTTCCTGTTCAACAATCCGTCGAACCCGACCGGCATGGTCTATACGCGCGAGGAAATCTCCGCGCTCGCCGACGTGATCGCGAAGCATCCCGACACCTGGGTGATCACCGACGACATCTACAACACGATGGTGTTCGACGGCGTCGGCTATCACAACTTCGTGATCGCGCGTCCGGAACTGCGCGACCGGGTGATCTTCGTCGATTCCTTGTCCAAGACCTACGGCATGCCGGGCTGGCGCGTCGGCTTCATCGCCGCACCCGAACCGGTTGCGCTGGCGGTGACCGTGCTCAACTCGAACCACATCACCAGCCTGCCGGAAGTGACCCTGGCCGCGGCGCTCGCCGCATTGTCCGGCCCGCAGGACATCCCGCTGGCCAGGTGCAAGGAATTCTCGGCCAAGCGCGATCGCGTGGTCGCCACGCTGACGTCGATTCCCGGTGTGATCTGCCCGCGTCCGCAGGGCGCGTTCTATGCGTTCCCGGATATCGCGGTCGCCTTCGGCAAGAAGCACAACGGTGTCGCGATCGATAACGACGTCGATTTCTGCGCCGTGCTGCTCGAGGCCAAGGGTGTCGCCTGCGTACCGGGCTCCGCCTTCGGTGAACCGCGCGCCCTGCGTATTTCCTATTCCTGTCCCGATGACGCGCTGGACGATGGCATGGCGCGCATCAAGGCATTCTTCACCGAGCTCACCTGACGTATTCACCTTAACCCGTACCCTCACCGGCACGGGTTTTTGTTTTGAACATCCCGAAGGAGTCACCCACATGAAAGCCCCCGTCCGTGTTGCCGTGACCGGCGCTGCCGGCCAGATCGGTTATGCCCTGCTTTTCCGTATCGCCGCCGGCGACATGCTTGGCCCGGATCAGCCGGTGATCCTGCACCTGCTTGAAATCACCCCGGCGCTGCCCGCGCTGCAGGGCGTGGTGATGGAGTTGAACGACTGCGCGTTCCCGACGCTTGCCGGCGTGGTCGCCACCGACGACGTCAACGTCGCCTTCAAGGACGTCGACTACGCCCTGCTGGTCGGCGCGCGTCCGCGTGGCCCGGGCATGGAGCGCAAGGACCTGCTGGAAGCCAACGGCGCGATCTTCGCTCCACAGGGCAAGGCGCTGAACGATCACGCCAAGCGCAACGTGCGCGTGCTCGTCGTCGGCAACCCGGCCAACACCAATGCGCTGATTGCCCAGCAGAACGCGCCGGACCTCGACCCGACCTGCTTCACCGCGATGGTCCGCCTCGACCACAACCGCGCGCTGTCGCAGCTGGCCGAGAAGACCGGTGCGCACACCACCGACATCAAGAAGGTCACGATCTGGGGCAACCACAGCTCGACCCAGTACCCGGACCTGCACCAGGCCTCGGTGAAGGGCAAGCCGGTCCTCGAACAGGTCGACCAGGCCTGGTATGAGAGCGACTTCATCCCGACCGTGCAGCAGCGCGGCGCGGCGATCATCAAGGCGCGCGGTGCTTCGTCGGCGGCCTCCGCCGCGTCGGCCGCGATCGATCATATGCATGACTGGGCGCACGGCACCGCCGAGGGCGACTGGGCCTCGATGGGTATCCCGTCGGATGGCTCGTACGGTATCGCGCCGGGCGTAATCTTCGGCTACCCGGTGACGATCAAGGACGGCAAGTACGCGATCGTGCAGGGCCTGTCGGTCAACGCGTTCTCGCAGCAGCGCATCGCCGCCACCGAGAAGGAACTGCGCGAAGAGCGCGCCGGCGTCGAGCACCTGTTCGCCAAGAAATAAGGAAAGCCCCACGGGGACTTTGTAGGAGCGCTGTGCGCGAGTCCGTTGGGGCCGTGAATCTCCAGAAGCTGTGGAAATCATGACCCCACCGGATTCGCGCCCAAGCTGCGCTCCAACCGCGCTGCATCGGAAAGCGAAGTGAAAGTCCGTCGCGATATGGTAATGTTATAACATTCCATTTTAGCGATCCTCCTCCATGCCCCCTACCCACGCCCTGACCGGCGCGTTCATCGCCTCCCTCGCGGTCGCCGCCGCGGCCCTGGCGGCGCGACTTGTCGTCTGGATGCCGGCTGCCTTGCTGCGCCGATGGCTGCCCTGGCTGCAGGCCGGCGCCGCGGGACTGCTGCTCGGCGACGCCTTGCTGCATATGCTGCCCGAGGCTGTCGAACACGGCATCACGGTCGGTGAGGCCGGTGAATGCCTGGCGCTGGGCACCCTGGCCTTGCTCGGTGTCGAGTGCGCGATCCGCGCCATCGATGCCGCGGCATCGACGGCGGCTTTCGCCCGCATGAACATCGTCGGCGATGTGCTGCATCACCTGGTTGACGGCATCGTGATCGGTGCCAGCTTCGTTATCAGCCAGCCGCTGGGCATCGCGGTTGCTGTAGCGATCATGGCCCATGAATTGCCGCGTGAAGCCGGCAATGCCAGCGTTCTGGTCGCCGGCGGTTACGCACCCACCCGCGCCTTCGGCCTGTCGTTGGCGACCACGGTGGCGATTCCGTTAGGCGCGCTCGGCATGGCGGCGATCGGCCACGCGCCGCTCTTTATCGGCACCAGCCTGGCGCTGGCCGCGGGTACCACGGTCTACCTCGCCCTTGGTGATGTCTTGCCCGGTCTGTGGCAGCGGCTGGGTCCGGGTGATCGGTTCACCCCGGTACTCGGTATGGGTGTCGGCGTGTTCTTCATGTGGCTTGCCGCCCTGGCGGAGCACGGATAGTGGGATTGCCGGTGCAGGGGGACGTGCGGCGGCTGCTGGTCACGGCGGCAGTGCTGCTGCTCATCGGTGCCCTGGCTGGTGCCGTGGCCGGCTGGACAACGGGCGACGTGAGTTTTTACGTGCTCGCGGCGGCGCTGCTGCTGGCGGCAGGTGGTTTCACCGGCGAAGCGACGCTGGCCCAGGCCCGTTCGCGCCCGGCGCACTGGCTGTCGCCGATTCGCTACACCGTACATCGTCGTGTCCCCGCATGGGCCGGTTGGTGGGTCGGGCGCGTGCGACACCTGCGCAAGCAGATCGACGAAACCGACTGGTTCGGTGCCTGGTTGCATGTGCTGCTGGCCTTCCTTGGCGGCATATTCGCGCTGCTCATCCTCGCGGCAACGTGGCGTGCTTCGATGGCGGGTGCTTCGTGGTCGCCCTTGCGCGGCGGCATCCTGGTCGTCGCCGCGTTTCCGCTGTTGTTATTGCAACGGATCCTCGCATCGGCGGTGCGCACCGGACGCTTCCTTGCCGCGCCCCGCCTCGATGCCTTGTTGCGCGTGCCACTGACGGTATCGATCGGCCTGGGCGGGGCCGAGCTGATCGGCTCGCTCGGCTACACCGGATCGGACCTGGTCCGCGGCGCGGCGATCATCTTGATCGGCGTCGTCGCCGCCGAAGTGATCCTGCGCTCGCTGTCGCGCGTTTTCCTGCCGGTGCCCGCGCTTGCCGTGCGCGGTACGCCGGCCGACAGTCGCGTGGCGGCACTTATCCGCCCCGAATGGCCACGCGCCGGCGCGGTCGGTCGCGCCATGCGCAGGGAGTTCGGTATCGATCTGTCGCGCAGCTGGGCGATCGCCTTTGTCCTGCGCGCGGCCTTGCCGTTGGGCATCGGCTTCGTCGTGATCGGATGGTTGCTGACCGGACTCACCGTGCTCGGCATCGACCAGCGCGGTGTCTACGAGCGCTTCGGCGTGCCGGTGTCGGTCCAGGGTCCCGGCCTGCATGTGCATATGCCATGGCCGTTCGGCGTCGTGCGCAAGGTCGAGCTCGGCGTGGTCCATGAAATCCCGATCGTTTTTCCGTCGGCGCCTGGCGCCGGCATCGCCGATGCGACCGATGCCGCGGTCGACATCGGCGCGGAAGCCTCGCCGCCGCCATCGGTCGACCGGCTCTGGGACGATATGCATCCGTCCGAAGCGAGTTACCTGATCGCCAGCGAGGCCAAGGGCACGCAGGGTTTCCAGATCGTCAACATCGACCTGCGTGTGGTCTATCGCATCCGGCCGTCCGACGCTGGCGCGATGGCGGCGATCTATCGCGTCGACGACGCGGAGAGCCTTATCCGCGCTTCGGCGGGCCGGATGCTGGTCAGGCATTTTTCGCGTTACACGCTCGACGACGTGCTCGGCGAAAACCGTGCGAGCTTCGTCGGCGCCTTTCGCGAGGAACTGCAATCGCGACTGGATGGCCTGCAATCGGGCACCGAGATCATGGCGGTTGTCGTCGAGGCGATCCATCCGCCACCGGCCGCGGCGCGTGCGTACCACAACGTGCAGGCCGCGCAGATCAAGGCGCTGGCGCGGGTCTCGGAAAGTCGCGGTTCGGCTTTTACCGAGCGAGGGCGTGCCGCGCAGGTGGCCTTGCAACTGCACGACGAGGCAACAGGCGACGCCGCCGAACAGCTCGGCGAGGCGAAGAGCGCGGAGATCTTGTTCAGCGCCGATCACCAGGGTTATCGCGAGGGCGGCAGCGCCTTCCTTACCGAGCGCTGGCTTGGCCATCTGCAGTCGGATCTTGCGCGATCGCCGCTGGTGATCGTCGACCACCGTCTGCAAGGGGCCGACGCGCCGACCGTCGACCTGCGCAGCTTTGCCAGGCCCGGCGACACGCCGACGGCCGGCTATACCCCCTGACTCCGAGGCGATAACCGTGGCACTACATCACCACCATGACCATCACCACGGGCCAGCGGGCCCGACGCGTGGCTGGGCCGGCCGCAACTACCGTTTCATGGTTGCTGCGGCCATCGTCGTGTTGCTGGCCGTCGCTGCCTGCATGGTGACGGTGGAGCCGGGGCAGGCGGTAGTCATCACCCGTATCGGCGATCCGGTACGTGTGCTGGTCACGCCGGGACCGGCTTGGAAACTGCCGCCGCCGATCGACGCCATCATCGATGTCGACCTGCGCATGCGCACCACATCGAGCGGGCTGCAGGACGTCGGCACCCGCGACGGCCTGCGTGTCCTGGTCCAGGCCTACGTCGTCTGGCAGGTGCCGGACGATCCGGAGCACGTCCGGCAGTTCCTGCGCGCCGTGCGCAACCAGCCGGACGTCGCGGCCGGACAGCTGCGCAGCTTCATCGGTTCGTCACTGGAGATCACCGCCAGCAGCTTCGACCTCGCCGACCTGATCAATACCGACCCGGGCAAGATCCGCCTGGGCCAGTTCGAGGATCGCTTGCAGCAGCGTATCGACGAACAGGCATTGAAGGTCTACGGCATCGCGGTGAAACAGGTTGGCATCGAGCGCCTGACACTTTCGGCCGAAACGCTGGACGCAACCATCGAGCGGATGAAGGCCGAACGCGACACCGTGGCCGCGCAGCGCTCGGCCGAGGGCCAGCGTGAGGCGGCCGAGATCACCTCCGATGCCGAGCGCGATGCACGTACCCAGGTGGCCCAGGCCAGGGTGGACGCGTCGGACATCGAAGCGAAGGCGCGCGTGCAATCGGCAGCCATCTACCAGCGCGCTTATGCGTTGGATCCCGCGCTATACGACATGCTGCGTTCCTTCGATACGCTCGATACCGTGCTCGGCGGTAATACGCGACTGATCCTGCGCACCGACGCGGCGCCGTTCCGGGTGCTGGTCGATGGTCCGGCCGGCAGCGCGAATGTCGCGCCCTCGCGGCCCGCGACGCGATGAATACGATGCCGCGCGCGGCGGTGAAGATCGACGCCGGTCCCTGGGCACAATCGGCCGAGTGGGCCTTCCGCTTTCTCTTCTTCCTGGTCGCCGCGATCGCGGTCGGCTGGTTGTTCTCCGGCATCCATCGCATCGCGGCCGACAGCCAGGCCGTGGTGTTCCGTTTCGGCAAGGCGGTTCGCCAGCACGGCGCGGGCCTGTTGCTGGCCTGGCCGGCGCCACTGGAACGTGTCGTTGTATTGCCATCCTCGGCCCGGCAGATTGAATTCGTGCCGCCACGCCTCGATGCCGGTTCGTCGCGAGTGACCTCGGATACCGACGCGGCGCAATACGGCTTCGACATCAGTGGCGATCCGCGGCTGAACACCGCTTTCCTGCTGACCGGCGACGCCAGCGTGGTGCATCTGCGCGCGACGGTCTTCTACCAGATCACCGATCCGGTCGCCTATGTCATTGCCGGCGAGCATGTCGCACCGGCGCTCGAACGCCTGTTCATTGCCAGCGCGGTCACCACCATTGCCGGCCGCGAACTGGATACGGTGCTCGTCGCACGACCGGAAGCGGCGGCTCGTCCGGCCGAAGCCGCGATGCGCGAGAAACTTCGCCTCGACCTGGTCGAGGCGGTGAACCGGCGTCTGGCCGAACTGGCGACGAAGCACGCGGAGTTCGGTCTGCGTGTCAGTCGCGTGGACATCTCCGCCTCCATCCCCAGCGGTGCGAAGCGTGCCTTCGACCGCGTGCTCACGGTGACCCAGGACGTGCAAAAGGATATCGCGGTGGCGCGCACCGAGGCCGAGGTCAAGGCGCAGGATACCAACCAGCTGTCGACGCGGATCGGCACGGATGCCAGCGCCCGCGCCGAAGAACAGGTAGGCAAGGCCGAGGAGCAGACCGCATCGGTCGCGGCGCTGGCGAAGAGCGCCGGCGACGCCAACCACGCGGTACTGATGACCCGTCTCTACAACGAGCGCATCGGTGCGGTCTTCCGCAAGGTTGGCCATGTCGAGACGGTCGACCGTGCCGGTGGCACGCATGTGATCCTGCCGGGAGATACCCAGCCATGAGCACCGAGGCTGCCGCACCCCTCTCCGATGCCTTGCTGAGCCGCGCCGAGCAGCGCACGCTCGGCCTGCAACTGATCCTCTCGTTGATGGCCGCCGGATTCCTGCTGCTGTCGTTCGCGATCCGGCTGGTGTCCCCCGGTCAGCGCGATATCGCCGACCTGGTCGCCGGTATCGCTGCCGTGCTGGTCGCCGTACCCGCGTTAGCGGCCGCCTGGCACAGCCTGCGGGAACCGGATCTGCATGGCGTGACCGATCAGCTGATCGCGGTGGCGCTGCTGGCCTGCTGGGCGACCGGCGACCTGGTCACGGCGACCCTGCTGCCCCTGGTCATGATGCTGGGCCATGTCCTCGAGGAGCGCTCGCTGCTCGGTTCGCGCGAAGCCATCGACGCGCTTGGCCGGCTGACCGAAACGCGGACACGACGTCTTGTCGCGGACGGCAGCTACGAGGAGGTGCCGGCGCAGACTCTGGTAATCGGCGACAGGATCGAGATCCAGGCCGGCGATCGTATCCCGGCCGACGGCGTGGTCGAGGCGGGCCGTTCGAGTATCGATACCTCGTCGATGACGGGCGAGTCGACGCCGGCCGAAGTGCAGCCGGGCGACGCCGTGTTCGGTGGCTCGATCAACCTCGATGGCGTGTTGTCGGTGCGCGTCAGCCGGGTCGGCAGCGACGCTACGCTCGGTCGCGTGATCGCATTGATGCAGGAGGCCGAGCGGGCCAAGCCGCCGGTCACCCGGTTGCTTGAGCGCTACGCCGGCAGGTACCTGCTGTTCGTGCTGCTGCTCGCGGCGGCGATCTGGTTCGTCACCGGCAACACCATGGCGATGCTGGCCGTCCTCGTCGCCTGTTGTCCCTGTGCCGTGGTGCTTGCCGCGCCGGCCACGTCGATCGCCGCGATCGCGGTTGCCAGCCGGCACGGCATCCTGGTCAAGGGATCGGCGTTCCTCGAGCAACTGGGCAGTGTCGACTCGGTGGTCCTCGACAAGACCGGCACGGTAACGCTGGGCCAGTTGAGGCTGGTCGACGTCCGGCTCGAACCGGGTGTCGATCGCGACGAGGCCCTGCTATTGGCTGGCAGCCTGGGCGCTGCGAGCGGCCATCCGGTGAGTCGTGCGCTGGCGGCGAACCTGGCCAACGATGCATGCCTCGCCATCACCGATGCCAGGGAGACGCGTGGCCTGGGTATCGTGGCGCGGTGGGGCGACACCACGGTCGCGTTGGGTCGCATCGAACTCTTCGCCGGATTGGGGATTGCGGCAGCACCGATGCCGGCGCATGACGGACCGGTCGTCGGCCTGGCCGCGGACGGGCGTTTCCTCGGCTGGCTGTTGCTGGCCGATGAGGCTCGCGCCGAAGCGCGCGCCGCCATTGCCGACCTGAAGGCACTCGGTCTGCATCGACAGATCCTGCTGACCGGCGATCGACGGGTCGAAGCCGAACGCATCGCCGGCGAAGTGGACCTGGCTGAAGTCTGGGCCGATGCGCTACCGGCGCAAAAATTTACGCACGTGCAGGGCCTGGTCGACCAGGGTTATCGTCCGCTAGTGGTCGGTGACGGCATCAATGACGCGCTGGCGCTGAAGGCGGGCGCGGTTGGCGTCGCGATGGGCGCGCGCGGCAGCGACGTGGCCCTGGCTTCGGCCGATATCGTGCTGATGACCAACGATTTGCGTCGCCTCGGCACCTGTGTCCGGCTCAGTCGGCGCTGCCGCCGTACCATCCACGTGAACGTCGGCATGGGCATGGGCTGGACCGCTATGATTATCATGGCGTCGATCTTTGGTGTCTTCGGCATCGGCGGTGTCCTCGCCGCGGCGATCATGCACAACCTTGGCACGCTTGCCGTGATGGGCAATGCGGGCCGTCTGCTCAAGTTTCGCGAGGAGTAATCAGATGTCGTACCGGTTCGGTCCGCGCTTCGGCGCATCGTTGTTGTTCGCCATGTGCGCCACCGTGGCGGTGGCGCGGCCCATGGACGGTGACGCGCCGCCCAAGGCGAAATACCCCGCCTATCCCAGCGAGACGCCGGTGAAGTTCACGCCGGTCAACGACCGTTTCGACTACGAGCGTCGCGATGTGATGATCCCGATGCGCGATGGCGTGAAGCTGCACACCGTGATCCTGGTGCCCAAGGGCGCGAAGCATGCGGGCATCCTGTACACGCGCACGCCCTATGACGCCGACGACATGACCTCGGCCGTGCCGAGCGGACATCTCGGCGTGACCGTCAGCCATGATGACGACGCGAACGATGTACTGGTGCAGGATGGCTATATCCGCGTGGTGCAGGACATTCGCGGAAAATACGGTTCCGAAGGCGATTACGTGATGAACCGGCCGGTGCATGGCCCGCTCAATCCGACGCCGGTCGACGACTCGACCGATGCGTACGACACCATCGACTGGCTGGTGAAGCATGTGCCGGAATCGAATGGCAAGGTCGGCACCCTCGGCATTTCCTACGACGGTTTCGAGCCGCTGATGGCCCTGGTCCATCCGCATCCGGCGCTGAAGGTATCGGTGCCGATGAACCCGATGGTCGACGGCTGGATGGGCGATGACTGGTTCCACCATGGCGCCTTCCGCCAGCAGAACCTTTCCTACATCTACGAGCAGTCCGCGACGCGCAAGAACACCCTCAAGTGGTGGTCGAACTACGCGGACGACTACAACTTCTTCCTCGATGGCGTCTCCGCCGGCGCGATCGCTAAAAGTTACGGCATGGAGCAGCTGGGCTTCTGGAAGAAGGTGGCTGCCCATCCAGCCTATGACAGCTTCTGGAGCGGGCAGGCCGTGGACAAGGTGCTCGCGCAGGAGCCGGTGACGGTGCCGACCATGCTGGTCGCCAGCCTGTGGGACCAGGAAGACATTTATGGCGCGCTCGCTGTATACCGCGCGATCAAGCCGAAGGACACCAATAATGACAAGGTCTTCCTGGTGCTGGGCCCGTGGTACCACGGCCAGGAAGTCGGCGACGGCAGCAGCCTCGGCGCGATCCGCTTCGGCAGCGATACCGGCCTGTATTTCCGCCAGCACGTGTTGCGCCCGTTCCTTGCCCGCTACCTGAAGGACGATGCACCGGCCACCACGACACCGGCGGTCACCGTGTTCGAGACCGGCACCAATCGCTGGGAAGAGCTGCCACGCTGGCCGGCGGGCTGCGTTTCCGGATGCACGCTCGAACCGTCGAAACTTTACCTGCAGGCTTCCTCGAAGCTGGGCTTCGAGGCGCCGACGGCAGGTGCGCAAACCTATGACGAATACGTTTCCGATCCGGCCAGGCCGGTGCCGTACAACGGTCGTCCCGCGGGTCCGATGGAAGGCAAGGGCTGGCAGCACTGGCTGACCAGCGACCAGCGCGATGCCTCGAGCCGTCCCGATGTGCTCGTCTACGAGACCGATGTTCTGAAGGAGCCGTTGAAGATCAGCGGCGCCTCGCTCGTGCACCTGGTCGCCTCGACCAGCGGTACCGACAGCGACTGGGTGGTCAAGCTGATCGACGTCTATCCCGACCAGGTCGCCGAGCAGCCGGAACTGGGTGGTTACCAGCTCGGCGTGGCGATGGACATCTTCCGTGGTCGCTATCGCCAGGGCTACGAGATCGGCAAGCCGATCGCATCGGACACGCCACTGGCCTACGACTTCGACCTGCCTACCAGCAACCACGTTTTCCTGCCCGGCCACCGCGTGATGGTGCAGGTGCAGTCGAGCTGGTTCCCGCTATACGATCGCAACCCGCAGACCTTCGTGCCGAATATCTTCTTCGCGCAGCCAGCGGATTATAAGAAGGCGACGCAGCGGGTCTATCACTCCGCCGACGAGGCGAGTTACATCACGTTGCCGGTCGTGCACGGCACGTAAGAGGCGTATCGCCAGCGGATCCCGGCGGCGGCTGGGATCCGCCGGCAAGCGATATGAAGTCCGTCAATCCTCGACGATCTTCGAGTGCTTTCCCGTATCCCTCATCGACACGTAGATGACAAGGGAAAAGAAAATACACGCCGTGACGTACCAGAAAAAATAGCTCTCATGCCCGATGGTCTTGAACCACAGCGCGACGTATTCCGCGGTGCCGCCGAAGATCGACAAAGTGAGTGCATAGGGCAAGCCAACACCAATCGCCCGCACATGCGCCGGAAACAGTTCTGCCTTCACCACGGCATTGATCGACGTATACCCACTGACCACCACCAGGGCGAGCATGATCAGCCCGAACGCACCCCACCAGCTCTGTGCGTGCTGCAGCGTCGACATGATCGGGTAAGTGAGCAGGGTGCCCAGCACGCCGAAGGCAATCAGCACGGGACGCCGGCCGATGCGGTCGGAGAGCGCGCCGACCACCGGTTGCAGCAAGGCGAAAACCAGCAGGGTCGCCGCGGAGATCGAGGTCGCGTCGTCCTTGCTCATGCCGACCGTATTGGCGAGGTACTTTTGCATATACGTCGTATATGTATAGAAAGCCACCGTGCCACCCAGGGTCAGGCCGATCACGGTGAATACTTCGCGCGGATATTTCATCAAGGCGCGCAGCGGGCTATCGCGATGTTCACGCATCGGATCGATCGCCTTGAACGACGCCGTCTCTTCCATATGGCGACGGATAATGATGGCGGCCACGGCAAGTACCGCGCCGATAGCGAACGGAATACGCCAGCCCCAGTCGTGCAACTGGTCGGCGGTCAACACGAACTGCTGTAGCACGATCAGCACGGCCAGGGCGATCAGTTGTCCGGAAACCAGGGTCACATACTGCAGGCTCGACCAGAAGCCGCGGCTGGCGCGTGGCGCCATCTCGCTGAGGTAGGTCGCCGAGGTACCGTATTCGCCGCCCACGGAAAGGCCCTGCAGCAGGCGCGCCACGACCAGCAAGGCCGGTGCGGCGATGCCGATGCGGTCGTAGCCGGGAGTAATGGTGATGATCAGCGAGCCGAGGCTCATCATGAATACCGACAGGAGCAGGGCGGCCTTGCGTCCACGGCGATCGGCGTAGTGGCCGAGCAGCCAGCCGCCGATCGGGCGCATCAGGAAACCCACGGCGAAGATCGCCGCCGTATTCAGCAACTGCGAGGTCTGGTCGCCCTTGGGAAAGAATACATGGGCGAAGTACAGCGAGAAGGCCGCGTACACATACCAGTCGAACCACTCGACCAGGTTGCCGATCGAGCCGCTGAAGATCGAGCGCATGCGTTTGCCCGGCGACATCGCCGGTGCGGTATCCATCGGAGCATTCATGTGGGATTGGCATCCATGCGCAAGAGATCGCCATCGCGCCTGATCGGCTCACCGCCATCGAGGACGGCCTCCATGTTCTCGCGGTCCAGCTCTTTTTCCCAGTGCGAGACGACGATGGTCGCCACGCCGTTACCGATGATATTGGTCAGCGCTCGTGCCTCGCTCATGAAGCGATCGACGCCGAGGATCAGCGACAGCCCGGCGACCGGAACCGAGGGCACGACGGCAAGCGTGGCGGCAAGCGTGATGAAACCCGCGCCGGTCACGCCCGAGGCTCCTTTCGAGGTGAGCATGGCCACGGCGAGCAAGGTGATTTCCTGGGTCAGGGTCAGTTCGACGTTCAAGGCCTGGGCGATGAAGATCGAGGCCATGGTCAGGTAGATATTGGTGCCGTCCAGGTTGAACGAATAACCACTGGGCACGACCAGGCCGACCACCGACTTCGAGCAGCCGAGCCGCTCGAGCTTCTGCATCAAGGGCACCAGGGCCGATTCGGATGATGAAGTGCCGAGCACCAGCAACAGCTCTTCGCGGATATACCGCACGAACTTGAAGATGCTGAAGCCGGTCAGCCGGGCGATCGTGCCGAGCACCACGACCACGAACAGGATGCAGGTCAGGTAGAAACCGCCCATCAGTTCGAGCAGGGGACCCAGGCTGTGCACGCCATACCGGCCGATGGTGAAGGCCATCGCCCCGAGCGCACCGAAGGGAGCCACGCGCATGATCATGCCCATCATGCGGAAGAATACCTTCGACAGTGATTCGATGACGGTCATCACCGGACGACCGCGCTCGCCGAGATGGATCATCGCGAAACCGAACAGGACCGCGAGCAACAGGACCTGCAGCAGGTCCCCGTCGCCGGTGAAGGCCTGGGTGAAGGTCGTCGGGATGATGTGCATCAGGAACTGCACGGTGCCCTGTTCGTGCGCCGCGCTGACGTACTTGTTGACCTCGGCGGTGTTCAGCGTCGCCGGATCGACGTTGAAACCGGCGCCGGGCTTCAGCGTATTGACCACGAGCAGGCCGATGACCAGGGCGAAGCTGGAGACGACCTCGAAGTACAGGATGGCCTTGACGCCGACTCGCCCGACTTTCCTGACGTCGGATACGCCGGCGATCCCGAGCACGACGGTAAGGAAGATGATCGGCCCGATCAGCATCTTCACCAGGTTGATGAAGGCATCGCCCAGCGGTTTCAGCGCCACGCCGAGCGCAGGCCAGAAGTGACCGATGAGGCCGCCGACGATGATCGCCAGCAGGACCCAGAAATAGAAATGACGAAATACGGAACGCATGCGATATCCAGCCCACGGCGGTTGCGGCACCCGCAAGAGGCTCCCTAGATATCACATCCGGGGAAGTAATTAGCGCACCTATCGATTCTGTATACGTTTCGGCCTGGCCGTAGCAGACTCGACCAAGGTCTAATGCGACTTCAGTGCCGCCTGGTCCAGTCTTGTCGCAACGAACAGGGCGGATGCGCAGATGCGTTACGAGGAGACCTACCGGCGATCTGTCGACGAGCCCGAATTGTTCTGGGCCGAGCAGGCACGGCTGATCCACTGGGAAACCCCGCCGCGCCGCATCCTCGATCAGTCGAACCCGCCGTTTCGGCAGTGGTTCGTCGGCGGGACCACCAATCTCTGCTTCAACGCGGTCGATCGCCATCTGGCCGACCGTGGCGATCAGTTGGCCCTGGTCGCGGTCTCCACCGAAACCGGCGTCACCCGCGAGATCAGCTACACCGACCTGTATCGCGAGGTGAACGTGTTCGCCGCGACCCTGCTCGAACTCGGCGTGGCGCGCGGCGACCGCGTCGTGATTTACATGCCGAACATGGCCGAGGCCGTATTCGCCATGCTCGCCTGTGCACGCATCGGCGCGATCCATTCAGTCGTCTTCGGTGGCTTTGCCGCGCATAACCTGGCTTTGCGTATCGACGACGCCGAGCCGAAGCTGCTGATCGCCGCCGATGCCGGCATGCGCGGAGGCAAGGTCATACACTACAAGCCGCTGATCGATGAGGCGCTGCGTGAGGCCAGATCGCCACCGCCGCATGTACTGGTCGTGCGCCGTGGACTGGATCCGGACATGTCGTGGATCGAAGGCCGCGATGTGGACTACGCGTCCTTGCGCGGACGCCATGAGCAGGCGAGGGTGCCGGTGGCATGGATGGAGTCGAACGAGCCGAGCTATCTGCTCTATACATCCGGCACGACCGGCAAGCCCAAGGGCGTGCAGCGTGACGTCGGCGGCTACGCGGTAGCGATGGCATTGTCGATGACGTCGATCTTCGATGTCAGGCCTGGCCAGGTGATCTTTTCCACCTCCGATGTCGGCTGGGCGGTGGGCCATTCGTACAATGTCTATGGTCCGCTGATCGGCGGAGCGACGTCGTTGCTCTACGAGGGACTGCCGACGAATCCCGATCCCGGCATCTGGTGGCAGCTTTGCGCGAAGTACGGCGTGCGCACCATGTTCTCCTCGCCTACCGGTATCCGCGTGCTGAAGAAGCAGGATCCCGCATGGCTGGAAAAGCATGATCTCTCGGCGCTTAAATGGCTGTTCCTCGCCGGTGAACCGCTGGATGAGCCGACCGCGAGCTGGATCAGCAAAGGCATAGGCAAGCCGGTGATCGACAATTACTGGCAGACCGAGACCGGCTGGCCGGCCATCACCATGCTGCCGGGCCTGGACCTGAAGCCGGTGAAGTTCGGTTCACCCGGGTTCCCCAATCTCGGCTACCGCATGCGGGTGATCGATGAGGACACGGGCCAGGAGAAGGCGCCGGGAAAGAAGGGTGTACTGGTTATCGAGCCGCCGCTTCCGCCGGGCTGCCTGACCACCATCTGGCACGACGACGAGCGTTACGTGCGTAGCTACTTCGGTCACTTCAAGGCCTTGCTGTACAGCTCGCTGGATTGGGCGGTGCGCGATGCGGATGGCTACATCTTCATCCTTGGCCGCACTGACGATGTGATCAACGTCGCCGGGCACCGGCTCGGCACGCGCGAGATCGAGGAATCCGTCGCTACCCATCCGGCGGTCGCCGAGGTGGCCGTGGTCGGTGTCGCCGACGAGCTCAAGGGGCAGGTGCCGGTGGTCTTCGCGACGCTCAGGCAGGGAATAGCGGACGATCCCTGCGATGTGGCCAGGGCGATGCAGCAGCGCGTCGTGGAACTGCTCGGCGGCTTCGCCCGACCGGCACGCGTCTACATCGTCGGCGCCCTGCCGAAGACGCGCTCCGGCAAATTGCTGCGACGAGCGCTGCAGGCGCTTTTGCAGGATACCGATCCGGGCGACCTGTCGACGCTGGACGACCCGAACGCGCTGGAGGAAATCCGGCGCGCGATCGCGCGCGGACCGGACTGCATCGTGGCCGGTTAGACGTGGCTCTCCTTGCGACGCAACTGGGCGTCGACCACGGTCGCGGTGACAATATCGCTGCCGACGTTCACCGTCGTGCGCATCATGTCCAGGATGCGGTCGACGCCGAAGATGATGGCGATGCCTTCAGGGGGGATGCCGAAAGTTGCCAGCAACCCCGCGATCAGGGGCAGTGAGCCGCCGGGAATGCCGGCCACCGCCACCGCGCTCAGCACGGCGAGAAGCATCAGTACGGCTTGCTGGCCGATCGAGAGTTCGACGCCGAAGGCCTGAGCGATGAACAGCACGACGCAGCCCTCGAACAGGGCGGTGCCGCTCATGTTCATCGTCGCACCGAGCGGCAGGACGAAGCCGGCCGTGCTTGGCCGGAGCTTGAGCTCTTCGCTGGCGATCTGCAGCGATGCGGGGAGCGAGGCGTTGCTCGAACTGGTGGAGAACGCGGTGACCAGCAGCGGCCGGATCTGGCGAAAGTATTCCCATGGGCTGCGACCGGCGAGGAAGCGCAACCATAGCGACATGGTGCCGAACAGGTGCAGCGTCAACGCCACGGCGCAGCCCACGGCAAAAACCGAAAGTGCGAGAAGCACGTCCACGCCGACCTTCACGATGACGCTGTAAATCATCGCAGGCACGGCGTAGGGTGCGATGCGCAGGGCGAAGCCGACGATGCGTGTCATCACCTCGGTGATCAGGTCCAGTCCTGCCTGGAACGACAGGCGTTTCTTCTCGTCGAGCTGGGTAGCCGCCGCGCCGACCAGGATAGCGAACAGGATCAGGGGCAGTACGTCCCCGAGCGCATTACGGCTGAACCCGACGAATGAACCGAACAGATTGCGCGGCATGAACATGTCGACCACGGTAGCCGGCGTCAGCGCCGGTTGCGCTGCGCGCTTCTCGATCGTGGTATCGGCACTGCTGCCGTAGTCCTGCATCAGCTGCGCCTTGGCACCGGTGTCCAGGTGATGCCCGGGTTGCAGCACGTTCATCATCACCAGGCCGATAGCGACGGCGATGCCCATATTGAGGAAGAACAGCAGGAAGGTACGCCCCGCCAGCGGGCCGAGCCGGTCGAGTCGCCCCAGTTGTGCCACGCCCGACGCCAGCGAGGTGAAGACCAGGGGGATGACCACGAAGAACAGCATGCGCAGGAAGATCTGCCCGAACGGATCGAAGATGGTCGTCGACACCTGGCGCATGACCTCGAGTGTGGCGGGGTGGACCAGCCCGATGCCCAGGGTCGCCACCGCGGCGACGATGCCGATGACCAGGCCCCATAGAATCCGTGTAGCCAGCGATTTGCCTTTATCCATGGCGCTGCTTTTCCTGAATGACGGTCCTGCGAATGTACGGATCGGCGGCCGGTTCGTCACGCATGTTTTTACGATTGCCGCACCGCAACACGAGGTCTTAAGGTGCGATGGGCTAAAATCGCGGTTTTAACGGAGGCGACATGGCCCACATAGTTTCCGCAGGCGCACGCTTTCGCGCCGCCCTCGAAGCCGAGAAACCCCTGCAGGTGATCGGCGCGATCAATGCCAACCACGCCTTGCTGGCCATGCGGGCCGGCTATCGCGCCATTTATCTCTCCGGGGGCGGTGTGGCGGCCGGATCGCTCGGCCTGCCGGACCTCGGCATCAATACGCTCGACGACGTGCTCACCGACGTTCGCCGCATCACCGACGTCTGCGACCTGCCGCTGCTGGTCGACATCGATACCGGCTTCGGTCCCAGCGCTTTCAATATCGCGCGCACGGTGAAGAGCCTGATCAAGTTCGGCGCGGGCGCCTGCCATATCGAGGACCAGGTCGGCGCCAAGCGCTGCGGCCACCGCCCGGGCAAGGAAATCGTGACCACCAGCGAGATGGCCGACCGGGTCAAGGCCGCGGCCGATGCGAAGACCGATGCCGACTTCTTCCTGATCGCCCGCACCGATGCGATCGCGGTCGATGGCGTCGATGCCGCGATCGAGCGGGCGATCGCCTGCGTCGAAGCGGGTGCCGACGGCATCTTCGCCGAGGCGGCCTACGACCTGCCGACCTATCGCCGTTTCGTCGACGCGGTGAACGTGCCGGTCCTGGCGAACATCACCGAATTCGGCCAGACCCCGCTGTTCAGCGTCGAGGAACTGGCCAGCGCCGGCGTCGGCATCGTGCTTTACCCGCTCTCGGCCTTCCGCGCCATGAACAAGGCCGCCGAGAACGTCTACACCGCCATCCGTCGCGACGGTCACCAGCGCAATGTCATCGATACGATGCAGACGCGCGAGGAACTGTACGACCGCATCGGTTATCACGAGTACGAAAGCAGGCTGGATGCGCTTTTTGCCCACAAGGGCTGATCCCTTTCTTTTTCCCCATGCTGTGAAGTCAGGAGATGTATCGATGAGCGAGCAAGGCACGCTTCCCAAGGCGAAGAAATCCGTCGTGTTGTCCGGTGTCGCCGCGGGCAATACCGCGCTGTGCACGGTCGGCCGCAGCGGCAACGACCTGCATTACCGCGGTTACGATATCCACGATCTGGCGGCCAAGGGCTGCTTCGAGGAAGTAGCCTACCTGCTGGTCCATGGTGTACTGCCGAACTGGACGGAACTGAACGCCTACCGCGTCAAGCTCCGTCGGCTGCGCGGCCTGCCCGCGCCATTGAGGAGCGCGCTGGAATTGCTGCCGGCGGCCACCCATCCGATGGACGTGCTGCGCACCGGTGCCTCGATGCTGGGCACCGTGCTACCGGAGAAGGAAGACCACAACGCTGCCGGCGCGCGGGACATCGCCGACCGCCTGATGGCCAGCTTCGGTTCGATGCTGCTGTACTGGTACCACTTCAGTCACAACGGCAAGCGCATCGAGACCGAGACCGACGACGAGTCGATCGCCGGGCATTTCCTGCATCTGCTGCATGGCCGCAAGCCCAGTGAACTGCATGCGCATTCGCTGGACCGGTCGCTGGTGCTTTACGCGGAGCACGAATTCAACGCCAGCACCTTCGCCGCGCGCGTCATCGCCGGCACCGGGTCGGATATCTATTCGGCGATCACCGGCGCGATCGGCGCGTTGCGCGGTCCCAAGCACGGCGGTGCCAACGAAGTGGCGATGGACATCATCTCGCGTTATCGCGACGCGGCGGGGGCCGAGGCCGATATCCGTGCCCGGATCGAGAAGAAGGAAATCGTCATCGGCTTCGGCCACCCGGTCTACACCGTGTCCGACCCGCGCAACGAGATCATCAAGGAAATCGCGCGCAAGCTTTGCGCCGAGGGCGGCAATCCGCAGCTTTTCGAGATCTCCGAGAGGATCGAGAAGGTCATGTGGGACACAAAGAAGATGTTCCCCAACCTCGACTGGTACTCCGCGTCGGCGTATCACATGATGGGCGTGCCGACCGCGATGTTCACGCCGCTATTCGTCATCTCCCGTACCTCGGGCTGGAGCGCGCATGTGATCGAGCAGCGCGAGGACGGCAAGATCATTCGCCCCAGCGCGAACTACACGGGTCCGGAAGACCAGCTTTACACGCCGATCGAGAAGCGCTGAGTCACCGGGCGAAGATCGGGACGTACCGCCACTGGATCCCTGCGAAAGCACACTGCTGTCCGGGGAAATTTCGGTGTCACTTGAGCAGGCCGTTGTTGCCACTGACTTGTGACCTGATAGGCCAGAGACCGACTCGTGATCGGCGATACGTTGATCGTGTCGGCGCCTATGGCGCCGGTGTTTCGCCCTCC
>DASYLE010000040.1:0-11949 GCA_036009745.1 Luteibacter sp.
GGAGCGCAGGATCGCTTCCATCCGCTCCGGCGTGGCCCGCTCGGGGAAGCTGTCGAACGGAATCAGGTTCGCGCCCTTGGCGAAGATCGGCACGCCATTGACGACGAAGGCGAAGCTACGGCCCCAGCGGTCCTTGTCGCGGCGCAGTTCGACGCTGCGCAGGCCGGTATCGCGTTCCGCCGAGGCAATGACCGCGCCTTCAGCTGTGACATTGGCGCGGAAGTGATACAGGTTCGGTGCGCCATAGCCCACCGGCCACCAGCGTTGCGGATGGGCGATGCTTAGCGGCACGGCAACATGGTTCTCGCCCGCCGTCAGCTCGACGTGTTGGCTCTGCTGGCCCTTGCCTCCATCGGGGGCGGTCCAGTCCACCAGGACATCTACCGCGCCGGCTTTATCTGAGCGAACATCGAACTCGGCCTGCAGCTGCGCCACGTCGGCATCGACCTTCGGCTGGGCGATATGGAAGTCGGCCAGGCGCAGGCTATCCCAGCTTTCCAGCCGCACCGGTTGCCAGATACCAAGCGTGACGTAACGCGGACCCCAGTCCCAACCGTACTGGTAGTTGGCCTTGCGCACGTAGTTGGAGGTCTGCTTGCCTTTCGGTTCGTCGCCGAAGGCTGAATCGAATTCACCTGGCAGCGCATAGGGTTGTTTCAGCAGCCACGGCAGCAGTCGCGCGATGGGCGATTGCAGGTGCACCAGCAAGGTATTGCTGCCGACATGCAGGCGTTCCTTCACCGATACCCGCCAGCGCCGGAACATATTGTCCGCTGCAAGCAGGCGCTGGCCGTTAAGCGAAACCTCGGCGAAGGTATCCAGGCCGTCGAAGACCAGGTCGAGATGATCGCGCTTCAGGCTGGCCGCATCGACCTCGAACGACAGCTGGTAGTCCCAGTCGCTGAGGCCGATCCATTGCAGGCCGGCCTCGTTGTCGCGATAGAACGGGTCGCCGATCGTGCCGGCGGCGAGCAGATCGGTCTGCACGCTGCCGGGTACCTTGGCGGCCTGCCAGCGGGCGGCCGCAGGATGCGCGGTCGCCGCGGGCGAGGCTGGTGCAAGACGAAATTGCCAGCCTTGCAGCAGGGGTTGTTCCGTCGGCGTGCCCGCGTCGGCGACGCCGGCGAGCAGACATGCCGACAGCGCCCACCAGGCACACCGACGTGGCGTCACAACTTGAAGCCCAGGCTCAGCGTGTAGGTACGGCCGTTCTTATAGGCATTCAGCGGTTCGGCGGGGGTGTTGTTGTACACGAAGTAGGTCTCGTCCAGCAGGTTCGTGCCATCGAGTGAGACGCGCATATGGTCGTTGATCTGGTAACCGACCGACGCATCCAGTTCACGGAAGATACCCGTGATCTGTGCCGATTGCAGCTGTGCGATCTGGGTGAAGTACTCCGAGCGCCAGCTGTAGGTGACCCGCGCGCTCCATGGACCCTGCTCGAAGTACGGGCTCAGGTTGAACGAGTTCTTCGAGTTGTACGGCAGCGGGAAGTCGTTGCTGGTGTCCGCATCGGAGTAGGTGTAGTTGGCCATCATGCCGAAGCCGGCACCGAAGTTGCCCTGGTAGGTCAGCGACAGGCCCTTGACCTTGGCGACGCCGGCATTGACCGGGATCTCCATCGAATACACCGAGTCGTGGCCTTCGGTCAGGTTGAACTCGGTCTGCTGGACATTGGTGTTGAGGATGTAGCCGGAGATGCGGCGGAAGAAGAATTCCGCCGACAGCACGCTGTTCTCGTCGAAGTACCACTCCGCCGTGGCATCGTAATTGGTCGACTTGAACGGCTGCAGGTCGGTATTGCCGCCCGAGCCGGTGAGGGTGCGGTCGTCCAGCGCGATGTACGGGGTCATCTGCTGGTAGCGCGGCCGGGCGACGGTCTGCGATGCGGCGAAGCGCAGGATCACATCGTCGCGCAGGTCATAGGCGATATTGAACGAGGGCAGCCAGTCGCCGTAGCTGTTGCGCTTGTTCACCGGCGTGTACAGGTTGTTGCCGATGCTGTTGTAGCCGTCGATGGTGTCGCGCGTGTGGTAATAGCGCACGCCAAGGTTGCCGCGGTAGCTGTCGCCGGCGAAGTCGCCCTGGATGTAGAACGCGCGATTCTGTTCCTGGATGCCGTAGGTAGCCTTCGGATCCATCGGCGCGCTGGTGACCAGGCTCTGCACATAGTCCTTCAGTCCGCCACGGGCGACCTGGGTCCAGTTGCTCATGCTGTCGGTGGCATTCAGGCCGTCGAGGTAACCGCTCGGCGTGCCGCCGCCGGCGACATCGGCCAGCGAGACACCGCTGCCATCGGGGGACGGGATCTGCGCTGCATAGCCGGTCTGGCCGTCCAGATGGTTGGTCGCCTTGACGCCGACCTCGATCTGGTTCAACGGACCCCAGCTGACGTCGTGGGCGAAGTCGGCCTGGAAGTAGCGCTCGCGATCGTAGCTCGGCGCGTAGCTGTAGCCGGCGCCGTGGGCGAGCATCTGCGACGGATCGTTGGGGCTGTTGAAATTGATCTGCGGGTGCTGGCCTTTCAGATCCCAGTCGTAGCCGCCGAAGCCCTGGAACTGGGCGTTGTAGATGCCATCCGAGCCGCCCGTGGATCCGGTGTAGCCAATCTGGCTGGACGCGGTCCAGCCGTCGCCATACCAGTCCGCGCGCAACTGCGCTGAGCCGGTGGTAACCGTGGAGATGCGGGAGTAAGCGTCCAGGTAGGTCGGCGCGCCGGCGCCGTAGGAGCCGCTGGTGGCGACACCGTTGGTGAAGTTCAGGGCGTTCGCGTCGGCTGCGCTACCCGACCAGTCGCCATAGCGGCTCTGGTTGTAGTTGTTGAACTTCTCCTTCACGTACAGGCCGTTGAAGTTCAGCTCGAAGCCGCTGTTGGGCTTCCACTGCAGCGCGGTCGAGACGCCATCGCGCTTGCGTTCCTGCTGGAACAGCGCGGTATTGATCGCGGTCGGGTAGACGCCCTTGGCGTTCGGCGGCACCACGCCCGGGGCGAACTGGTGGTCGGGGTTCGTGTCGGTCGGATCGTTGGCCTGCTGGTAGCCGAAGATCTCGGTGCCCTGGCGGTCGATGATGCGGTCCGAATGCATGACCGAGCCGAGCACGCCGAAGGTCTGCGCATCGTTCTTCCAGCTGTACAACACCGAGGCATTCGGCTTGCCGGTGTCGGCGCGGTCGTTATAGCCGTAGCTCACCGTGCCGGTCAGCGTGTTCGCCTTCAGGTCCAGCGGCTTGCGCGTGTTGACGATGACCGTGCCGCCGATGCTGCCCTCGTCGATCTTCGCCTGCGGGGTCTTGTAGACCTGGGCGTTGCCGATGATTTCGGGAGTAAGCAGGCTGTAATCGAAGGAGCGGCTGTCCGGGTTGTTCGGATCGCTGGTCCAGTTGGTCGAGGCGAGCGTCTGGCCGTTCAGCAGCAGGCGGTTCAGCGCCGGATCGGTGCCGAGGATGCTGACCTTGTCGCCTTCGCCGAAGTTGCGATCCACGCTGATGCCGGGCAGGTGCGACAGCGACTCGGCGACATTGGTGTCGGGGAACTTGCCCACGTCCTCGGCCGAGATGGCGTCGACGATGGAGTCCGCGTTGCGCTTGAGGTCCAGCGACTTCTGCAGGCTGGCGCGGATGCCGGTCACGGTGACCCCTTCCAGGGTCTTGGCCTGGTCCGGGGCGGCGCTGTCGGCCTGGTCGGTCTTTTTCGCTGCCGGCGAGGTTGCGGTGCTGGCGGTGCTGGCGTCCTGCGCCAGTGCGCCGCCAGAGGCGAACAAACCGGCGGCGATGGCCATGGAAAGTGCGCTGATACGGTATTTCACGTTGATCTCCCGAAGAGGGCACGGCACCCGGGGGGCGAAAAACCGTTCGCTCCCTGCTTCCGTGCCTGAATTTTTATGGGGCGGGCTTATGTCCCACGTTGTCCGCCGCTGAATGCGCTGCCATGGGTGGAGCGGAAGCGCCTTCGCGCTGTCATGACCCGGTCACCCCACTGCGGGCCGATTCTTCTGTGTCGCTGACAACGTTGTCAACATTTTTTTCACTCGAAATAAAATTGACTGACTTTTATTAACACATTGCTTTTAAAGCATTTATTCGTCTAAAAAAGATGGTGCGATGCAATATAAAGTGATGATATTTGGATCGATCCAGAGCCCCACTTGGCTTGCCCGGTTTTTTGACTTGTCGTGTCGGAAAGAGCTGCCGAGGGGCTTCGCGCCGGGACAGGCGCGGCGATCCGCACTCGAGGCGGCATGGGGCGGGGCACAAGAGCGTTTTGCTGCATCGCAACCTGTTCTGGACGGTCGCCGTCGCCGGCTGGACAGGGGTGATTTCTTATGAAATTATGAAATGACAAATTCAATTCAACGGTATGCAACGATGACCGATCGACGGATGGGGCGGCGTGGATTCCTGAAAGGTGTCGCCCTGGGCGGCGTTGCGGCCACGGCGGGACCCGCCGCCGTGGCGGCGCAGACCGCCAGGCCCGCCGATCCATCGGCCCCGCGCGCACCGGGCAGCGTCTCCACCGCCGCCGAGTCGACACCCCGCAAGCACGAACAGACCTACGACAGCTGCGGCGGCGATTACATGGTCGACGTGATGCGCGGACTGGGCATCGAATATTTCGCGGCGACGCCCGGTAACACCTTCATGGGCTTGCACGAAGCGGTGATCAATTACGGCATGCTGGGCACGCCGAAGCTGGACTTCATCACCACCATGCACGAGGAAGCCTCGGTGGCGATGGCCCATGGCTACGCCAAGATCGAGGGCAAGCCGATGGCCTGCGGCATGCATACCGCGGTGGGTTTGCAGCATGCCTCGATGGCGATCTACAACGCCTGGTGCGATCGCGTGCCGATCTTCATGGTCGTCGGCGCATCGATCGATGCGTCGCGACGCAAGCTGTGGGTGGACTGGTACCACGCCGCCCAGGATGGCGCCGCGATGGTCCGCGATTACACCAAGTGGGATGACCAGCCGGGCTCCCTGCAGAGCTGGGGTGAATCGGCGGTACGCGCCTACCAGTTCGCCATGACGCCGCCCTATGGGCCTGTGTTGTTGTCCACCGATACCTTGATGCAGGAGGATCCGTATCCCGGCGGTCGGGCCCCCGCCATTCCGAAGTTGCCGCGGCTGGTGCCTCCCGCCGCCGAACAGTCTGCGCTCGAGGACGTCGCCCGGCTGCTGGTCGCCGCCGAGAGTCCGGTGATCTTCGCCGACCGCGCCGCGCGCACGCCGGAAGGACTGAAGCTGCTTGTCGAACTTGCCGAGACCTTGCAGGCGCCGGTCTGCGACAGCAGCAATCGCCTGAACTTCCCCTGGCGCCATCCGTTGAACCAGAGCCAGCGCCAGCAGGCCGTGGTCGCCCAGGCCGACTTCCTGCTGGAACTGGAGCCGGGCGATCCATTCGCGGTGTCGGCGATGCGCGCGCCCGATGGCAGCGTGCGCTCGCTGATGAAGCCCGGCGCGCGGAAGGTCTCGATTTCGTCGGTCGAGCTGTTCATGAAATCCAACTACCAGGATTTCCAGCGCTATCCCTCGGATCTCGATATCGCGATGGCCGCCGACGCCGAGGCCAGCCTGCCTGCCCTGATCGAGTCGGTGAAACGGCTGCTTCCCGCCCGGCGCAAATCCGCCGTGGCCGCGCGCGGCGCGCATTGGGCGCAGGCACACCATGAGGATCTGGAGCGGTCCCGCCAGGCCGCCGTCGCCGGCTGGGACGATAGTCCCATCTCGATGCCACGCCTATGCCAGGAGCTGTACGCGCAGATCGAACACGAAGACTGGTCGCTGGTCTCCGGCTCCAGCTTCCAGAGCCGCTGGCCGCAACGCCTGTGGACGGCGGACAAGCACTACCAGTACATCGGCGAGCAGGGCGGCGCCGGCATCGGCTACATGGCGCCGGCCACGCTGGGTGCGGCGCTGGCCAATCGCAAGCATGGCCGGCTCAGCGTCTGCATCAATGGCGACGGCGACCTGATGTTCGGTCCGGGGATCCTGTGGACGGCCGCGCATGAGCGCATTCCCCTGCTCTATATCATCCACAACAACCGTTCGTACCACATGGAAATCATGCAGCTGCAGGCGATCGCCAACCGTCGCCAGCGTGGCATCGACCGTGTGCATATCGGCTGCGCGATCGACAATCCCAACATCGACTACGCCACCCTCGCAAAAAGCATGGGGGTGTATGCCGAAGGCCCGATCGAACGACCCGACGACCTCGGTCCGGCATTGCGACGCGCGATCGCCGTGGTCAAGCGCGGCGAGCCGGCGCTGCTCGATGTCGTTTCACAGGGGCGCTGAGATGAAGCCGACGATTCGTCATTCGCTGCTGGTCACCGGCCTGCTGCTTGCGCACGCGGCCTTTGCGCAGAATGTCCCCGATCCGGTGCGCGGTCCTCCCGGCGACGCGGCACACGGCCACCACCTGTTCCTGACCGTCGGCTGCTACCAGTGCCATGGCACCTCGGGCGAGGGCGGCGGCGTGTTCGGGCCGAAGCTGGCGCCCGATCCATTGCCCTTTATCGCCGTCGATCATCAGCTGCGCAGTCCGGCGATGCGTATGCCTGTGTATACCGCCAAGGTACTCTCGGACCAGGACGTGGCCGATATCTATGCTTACCTGAAAAGCATTCCGCCGTCGAAACAACCGGACCAGATTCCGTTACTGAAAATCCAGCCGCAAGGCTGAGGAACTCTGGAGCCACGGATACCGTTCGCGATGCTTCGCTTCGAAGGCCGCGATATCGCCATCGCATTGTAGCGTGCGAGCGATGTCGTCGATCCCTTCGAGTAGTGCCTGCTTGTGCGCCGGCTCGATATCGAAATGGCATACGCTGCCGTCCGCGCTGCGGATGCTTTGCGCCGGCAGGTCGATGTCGAGCTGCGCGCTGGCCGGGTGACCGGCAGCTTCGAGCAGGCGCTCCACATCGGCCTGCGATACCAGCGCCGGCAGGATGCCATTCTTGATGCAGTTGTTGCGGAAGATGTCGGCGAAACTTGGCGCAATGATGCAGCGGATGCCGAAGTCGAGCAGCGCCCAGGGCGCGTGCTCGCGGCTGGATCCGCAGCCGAAGTTGTCCAGTGCGACCAGGATCCCGGCGCCGGACCACGGCGCCCGGTTCAGGACGAAATCGGGGTCCTGGCGCAGGGCCGCGAACAGGCCGTCGGCAAGGCCGCTGCGACTGATGGTCTTCATGAAGCGCGCCGGCAGGATCTTGTCGGTATCGACATGGGCCATCGGCAGCGGCGCCGCGATCGCGCTGAGTCGCTCGAAGGTCTTCATGCGCGCCACTCCCGGGCATCGACGATACGACCGGCGATCGCCGCCGCGGCCGCCATCGCCGGCGACATCAGATGCGTGCGGCCACCCGGCCCCTGGCGACCCTCGAAATTGCGGTTGGAACTGGAGGCGCAACGTTCGCCGGGCTGCAGGCGGTCGGGATTCATGCCCAGGCACATGGAGCAACCCGCATCGCGCCATTCGAATCCGGCTTCGGTGAACATACGGTCGAGTCCCTCGGCCTCGGCTTGCCACTTGACCTCCGCGGAGCCGGGCACGACCAGGGCGCGCACATGCGCGGCAACGCGTTTGCCGTCGACGACCGCGGCGGCGGCACGCAGGTCCTCGATGCGTCCGTTCGTACAGCTGCCGACGAACACCGCGTCGATACGCAGGCCGGCTATCGCGGTACCGGGCTCCAGTGCCATGTAATCGAGCATGGTCCGCCATTGCCGGCGCCGGTTCGCATCGTCGCAGTCGTCCGGGTCGGGGATGCGCGCGTCGATGGCGATCGCGGTCTCCGGGCTGGTGCCCCAGGTCACCATCGGCGCAACGCCGGCGGCATCGAGCGTGACGACGCGATCGAAGCGGGCGCCCGGATCGGACGCCAACGTCTCCCAGTAAGCCACCGCCGCATCGAACGCGTCGCCCTCCGGTGCCAATGGACGGCCACGCAGCCAGTCGAAGGTCTTCGCATCGGGTGCGATCATGCCGGCGCGAGCCCCGGCCTCGATCGACATATTGCAGACGGTCATGCGGCCGGCCATGTCGAGCGCCTCAATGGCCTCACCGGCATATTCGATGGCATGGCCGGTCGCGCCACCCGCGCCGATGCGGCCGATGATGGCGAGCACGAGGTCCTTGGCGGTGACGCCTGTTCGCAGTCGGCCATCGACCCGGATAAGCATGGATTTGACCGGCTGCTGGGGCAGGGTCTGGGTGGCAAGCACATGCTCGGCTTCCGACGTGCCGATACCGAAGGCGAGCGCACCGAAGGCGCCGTGGGTCGAGGTATGACTGTCGCCGCACACGATGGTCGATCCCGGCAAGGTCAGGCCCAGTTCCGGTCCGATGATGTGGGCGATCCCATGATGGCGGCTGCGCAGCGGCACGTAGGGAATGCCGAACTCGGTGACATTGCGTTCGAGCGCTTCCACCTGCTGGCGGCTATCGAACTCGGTAATCGCGGCGACACCGCCGGCGCGATCCCGGGTCGGCACGTTGTGGTCGGCCACGGCGAGCGTCGCGTCGGGCCGGCGTACGTTGCGTCCCACCACGCGCAGCCCTTCGAAAGCCTGCGGGCTGGTGACTTCATTCACCAGGTGCCGGTCGATGTAGAGCAGCGCCGCGCCATCGTCGAGTGTGGTGACGACGTGCGCGTCCCAGACTTTCTGGAACAGCGTGCGCGGCGAGCTCATGCGATACCCATGCCTTGCCAGCGCTGGATGCCCTCGGCTTCCAGCCCGAACAGGTCGAGCGCGCGACCGACCGTCTGGTCGACCATGGCCTCGATCGAGGTCGGTCGCAGATAGAACGCCGGGACCGGCGGTGTCACCACCGCGCCCATCTCGGTCACCGCCAGCATGCTGCGCAGGTGCCCCGCGTGCAGCGGCGCCTCACGCACCATCAGCACGACGCGACGGCGTTCCTTGAGCGCCACATCGGCGGCGCGCGAGAGCAGGCTGGAGGTCACCCCGGTGGCGATCTCGGACAGGCTGCGCACCGAGCACGGGGCGACCAGCATGCCGAGCGTGCGGAAGGATCCGCTGGCGATGGTCGCGCCGATGTTGTCGTTGCGATGGACGACGTCGGCCATCGCCTCGACGTCGGCGACCTTGAGATCGGTTTCCTGGCTGAGGGTGAGTTTGGCGGCACGGCTCATCACCAGGTGCGTCTCGACGGACAGCTCGCGCAGCAAGGCGAGTGCGCGCACACCGTAGATGACGCCCGAGGCGCCGGAGATTCCGACAACGATTCGTGACGGGGTCGTTCTCGCTTCGTGTGTCGGGGCGCTCATCGGGTTCGCAATCAGCAAAGTCGATTCTATATCTAGAGCCAGATGGTCGGGAAGTCAATGGCGGCTGCGGCCAAACTCCGGTGGTACCAACGTCTGCGGCGCAATTGGTCACCATTTCAGAAAATCCATGCTGCGGTCGCACTTGACTCTATTCGTCAAATTGACTTTGATTTAATCAAATTAGATCTTGTCGGGGGGAATCCGACCCGCATCAAAGATCCCGCGGCCACGTCCTCTTGAGGGGGAGCGGCGACGGGCCGAGCCTGAGCTATGGGAGGAAGTGGGTTTATGAAGCGATTGAGTTTGACTGGTGCCATCCTGATCGGCATCGCCTCGGTGGGAGCGCTGTGGTCCAGCCAGGTCCTGGCGCAAGACGACGAGGCGGCCCCGGCGGCCCCGCCCACCCAGGCGCCCGTGGCAAGCCAGCGCAATCCGCTGCAGCGCCTGATGGACGACGGTGTACTCCTGCGCGGCACGCTCAACGACGACTACCAGCGCAACACCACCGGCGGCCTTGAGAAGGGCACCGAGAACGCCGGCACGGCCACGCTCGGCGCGGACTTCAATATGGAGAAGCTGTTCGGCATCACCGGCGGCCAGTTCCATATCCTGTTCTCCAAGAGCTACGGCCAGACCCTGCAGAACGAGATCGGCAACTACATCAAGACCCAGGGCTGGTACTACCCCTACCAGAAGACCCAGCTGGCCCAGTTCGCCTGGGAGCAGAACCTCGCCGATGGCAAGGTCAATATCCTGGTCGGGCGTACCAACACGACGGCCTTGTTCGCCCGCTCCAACTACGGTTGCAGCTTCATCAGCGGCTCGCAGTGCCCGTACTACCTGCCGCTGTTCACCGGCGGCTTCAGCGGGTTCCCGTACGTGACCTGGGGCGGGCGGGTTCGTTACAACGCCACGCGCAAGTTCTACATCGAGACCGGTGTCTACTCCGTCGACCCTGAGCGCCACCTGGAACACGGCTTCAACTTCAGCACGCGCAATACCACCGGCGTGGTGATTCCGGTCGAGGCGGGCTACGAAACGGATTTCGGCAACGACCCGTACCCGCGGCATTACAAACTCGGCTGGTGGCACAACAACGCCGCCTCGGTCGATCCGCTGCTCAACTCGCGGGGCACCTCGAAGGCGCTGTTCCCCGGCGCGCCTCTACTTCATCACGACAGCCGCACCGGCATGTACCTGCTGGCCGACCAGGTGGTGTACCGGCCAGACGAATCGCATCGCAACCTCGCATTATTCGGCTCCTATGCGACGCCATTCGACTCCCACGAGATCTTCGCCTCGCAGGGCGCCCTCGGCACCTTGTTCACCGGTCCCTTCAAGAGCCGGCCGCTGGACACCGTCGGCATCATGGTGACCCGGATCGTCTTCAGCAATGCGCAGACGCTCTACATGAACCAGCTATTGGCCAAGCATGGCAGTACGTCGTTCGTGAAGAGCCACGAGACCATGATCGAGGCGAACTACGGCTTCAAGCTGGCGCCGGGCGTCAGCCTGCTGCCGAACATCACCTACATCATCAATCCCGATACCAGCCAGCGTCCCGACGCGACCTTCGCGCCGAAGAACACGTTCGTCGTCGGCCTCCGCCTGGCAGTCAACCTCGGCGACATGTTCGGCCTGCCGTTCGCATTGCCGGGACAGCATTGATTCGCTGGCAGGGACGGCCCCCAACGCCGTCCCAGTGTGGGCGGGTATCGGAGGCCCCGATGGTCGGTGGTCGCCACTGGACCGCCGGGGTGACGGTGAGGGAGATGGGCGCCGCGCCCGGCTCTGCTCTTCGTTCTTGATCGTCATACCAGCGCAGGCTGGTATCCAGTGGCCCCAGTGATGGGTTGTCGCCACTGGACCCCGGCCTGCGCCGGGGTGACGGTGAGGGGGATGCGTGCCGCGCCTTGCTCTGCGCTTCGCTCTTGATCGTCATACCAGCGAAGGCTGGTATCCAGTGGCCTCAGTGGTCGGTGTTCGCCACTGGACCCCGGCCTGCGCCGGGGTGACGGTGAGGGGCATACATGCTGCGCCTTGCTTTGCTCGCCGCTCTTGATCGTCATACCGGCGAAGGCTGGTATCCAGTGGCCTCGGTGGTCGGTGGTCGCCACTGGACCCCGGCCTGCGCCGGGGTGACGGTGAGGGGCATACATGCTGCGCCTTGCTCTGCGCTTCGCTCTTGATCGTCATACCAGCGCAGGCTGGTATCCAGTGGCGTCAGTGGTCGGTGGTCGCCACTGGACCCCGGCCTGCGCCGGGGTGACGTGAGGGAGATGGGTGCCGCGCCTTGCTCTGCTCTTCGCTCTTGATCGTCATACCGGCGAAGGCTGGTATCCAGCGGCATCAGTGGTCCGTGGTCGCCACTGGAACCCGGCCTACGCCGGGGTGACGGTGAGGGGAATGGGTGCCGCACCTTGCTCTGCGCTTCGCTCTTGATCGTCATACCAGCGCAGGCTGGTATCCAGTGGCGTCAGTGTTCGGTGGTCGCCACTGGATCCCGGCCTGCGCCCACTGCTGTCCGGGGAAATTTCGGTGTCACTTGAGCAGGCCGTTGTTGCCACTGACTTGTGACCTGATAGGCCAGAGACCGACTCGTGATCGGCGATACGTTGATCGTGTCGGCGCCTATGGCGCCGGTGTTTCGCCCTCC
>DASYLE010000041.1:0-50200 GCA_036009745.1 Luteibacter sp.
GCTGCATCCACAGGTAGAAGGCGATGTACTGGTGATGGGGCGGCAAGGCGTCGAGCGAGGCCAGCGCGCCCTTGTCCTGCTGGTAGCCCCAGGACGGATGCGGCACCAGGGCGATATTGCCGAAACGCAGCAGCGGGATGACGATGACCGGCTGGCCGTCGGCACCCTGGCTCGTCATCAGCTTGCCTGGTGGCGGTCCCCAACGTGCTTCGGTCATCGCCCGTGCGGCCGCCGGCAGCGTGTCATACCAGCGCCGGTAGTCGGCGAGCGGCATGAGTGCGACCGAGCCGCCGGCGATGCGCTTGCGCAACTCCTGCGGCGCCCAGGTGCCGATGTTCGAACCTTCGTCCGCCATCCGTCGCGACAAGGTCGCCGCGTCGGGAATCGGCTCCTTGCCGACATCGTAGCCTTCCGTCTTCAGCCGCTTGAGCAACTCGACGATGCTCGACTGGGCATTCAGATAGGCGTCCGGATCGCTGCCGATATCGGCCTTGCCGCCGTCTTCGCTGTAGTAGGCGACGACGATGCGTTTCCGCGCATTCGGCAGGCGACGAAGGCGCGCCCAGGCCATGGCACGCTCGACCCGCCATGCGACCTGATGGGCGATCGGCGTCTGGATCGCGGCGCCGTGCGCGTCCACGACGCGCGCACCGACCATCGTCGGCTCGGTGATGCCGTCGAGCTCGCTCATCGCCAGGCTGCCGGTGCCATCCGGAGAAAACCCACCGACCGCGCTTTCCCACTGTGGCGGCGAGCGGGTGTAATCGGTCGAGCAACCGAGGACGGGCACGCCAAGCGCGCGCGCCGAGTCGACGCCTGCCTGGTGGTCGGCATAGTCGATCTGGCCGGCGCACAGGATCACCGCATCGACCATCGGCTTACCGTGGTCGGACAGCGCCGCCAGCGATCCCGCGCTGTCCTTGCGCCATAGCGGTACCGGCAGTCCACCACGGCTCTCGATGTCATGAATCAGTGCATCGACGACCGCCGCATTGTCGGCGAGCACGAGGCTGCGATAAAACACCAGGCCGATGCGCGGCCGCAGGGCGGTATCGGGAATCTTCAGCGCGGCCCAGGCGAGATAGCCGGACAGGGTGGCGAATGGCTGGCTTGCCGCGGGATGGTAGAAAGCCAGGTTGGGGTACTCGACCGGCGCGCGCGGCTGTTCGGACAGATGCAGGAAATGTTTGCCGAGATAGACCAGCAGCTGGCTGTCGTTGTCGACGGTCGCATTGGCCCAGTACAACGGGATCCATGGGTGGTCCTTCAGTGCGACATTGCCCTGGACCCAGCGTTCGCCATTGACGACGATGATCGTGGTCCGGGACCGCGCCCGCGCGATCGCCTCGCGGAAATCCACCAGCTTCGCACCGACGCCCTCGACCACGACGAGGTCGTAAGCGCCAAGGTCGACCCCCGCCGCGCTCGGCAACAGACCACCGCCCAGGCCGAACAGGTCGACCCGCATCCGGTCCTTGACCCGCTCCGCCGCGGCAGCCATCAGGTTCGGCTGCTGCGCCAGTTCCACCGAGACCACCGCGATCCGCGGCAGGGCATGGCCCAGCACGGGCCATGCGAGCAACAGGCACAAGGCCAGCACGATCCGCTTCATGGCGCCTTACCGCCTTCGGGAACATAGATCACCTGCCCGTCCGGCAACTGATAGGCGATGCCGAGGCGTTCGCCGTTCCCGGACAGTTGCCGGTCGGTCACCTTGCTGACCTTGATCTGCCTGCCCTGCTTGCTGACCACCTCCATGCGACCGTCAGCACCGGTACGCGTCATCGTCCATGAGGCGTCCGCGCTCAGCATGTCCTTGTTGCCGAGGATGGAGAACAATGCGATCGCCATGGCGACGATAAAGGCCAGGCTGACATCGAACAGGTTGGCCACGCCGGAGAGCGGATCGTCGTTCCATGACGCGTGCGCGTCATCGCGGCGGAGAAAGCGCATGCGGCCGGTCATCGATCGGCGCCCGAGGATCGCAGTGCACGCTCGGCATGGGCCCGGATCGCCTGCAGATCCGAACGCGTCCACGCCTCTCGAACCAGGGTAAGCAGGTAAGCCACCACGCCTACGGCGATGCCGACGATCGTGCTGGAGAACGCCACGACCATGTTGTCCGCCAGCGCGGGGAGATCCCCCCGCGCCAGACCGCCAAGCGCGGTAGCCATCGGTATCAGCGTGCCCATCAGGCCGAGTGACGGCCCCACGCGCACGGCGAAGCGGACCTTGTTGAGCGAGCGCGTGCTCTGGTCGTCGGCGACCTGGACCAGTGACTCCAGGCGAATATCGAGATCGTCCCCCGGCTGCACCGCGGCGATGTCGATATCGCCGCGAAAACGCGCGACCGCGGGTCGGCCACCGCGAAAACGCGTCCACCACGCGCGGGCGAAGATGCCGATGCTGAGCGCCATCCACGCCGCTACCAGCAACAGCACGATCAGTACCGGATACAACAGGACATCGGACAGATGGGCTAGCAGCAGCTTGATATCCATCAGAACTTCCTCGTGTACCGGAGATAGGTCGCACGACCAGGCATCGGGTAGTCGGCTTTCTCGTAGTACGCCTTGTCGAAGAGGTTCGACACCTGCAGTCCCAACGCATCGACCGGGGTGATGTCCCAGCGCGTGCTCAGGTCGAAGACGGTGAAGGTCTGGTAGGGAAACAGGCCGCCCTTCCCATCGGTGAAGATGGCGCCCTGGCTGTAGTCCATGTCGTAACGCGTACCGTCGTACCGAGCAGTCAGCGTTGCCGACAGGTCGCGTGCATTGGATACCGTGAGTGACAGGTTGGCATTCCAGTCGGCGACGTTTTGTACCGGCGTATAGACTCCCGATGTGGCGTCGCGCGCCTCGAGCATCCGCGTGGCATTCGACGAGATGCCCAGCTGTCCGGCCGCGAGTCCGAACAGGGAACCGGCATCCACCGCCAGTGAACCCTCGATACCACGGCTGCGCGAGTGGTCGGCATTGATATAGCTGCTGACCATGAGCGTCGGCGTGTCCTCGGTGATCAGCGAGGCGATGCGGTCGCGCGTCCGCGAGTCGAAGTAGGTCACGTCCGCCTGTACCGTGGCATTGGCGAAGCCCACGCCGAAGTCGTACGTCGTGTTGCGTTCGGGACGCAGCGACGGGTTACCGACGGTCAGCCGCTCCTGGGCGCCGGCGAACTCGATCGTCTGGCCGGCGATCTGGCTGCCTTGGGCGGGCACGAAGGCCTTGCCCGCCGATGCATGCAGGCGCCACTGGTCGGTGAACTTGTAGACGATGCCGCCGCGGGGATCGAAAGCGCGATAGTCCGCGCTACCCGGTGCGAAGTTGGTCTTCATCGGCGTCGCCAGCGTACGTGCCTGGATCCAGTCGTTGCGCGCGCCGGCGGTGACGATCAGACGCTCGTCGAACAGCCGCAGCGTGCCTTCGGCGAACACGGCTTTCGAATCGCGCGACTCATTCGGGCTGTACGGCGCGGTAGCCGTACCGTCGGCATCGTACTCGCCGTAGTCCGCTTCCACGCGCTGCCAGTCGACGCCGTAGGTCAACGAGAACGGCGCCGCGATCGACCAGTTGTCCTGCAACTGCACGCCCTTGTAACGCGTCGTCGTTGCCGATTCGCGGAAGCGATCGGCGTCGGCCGGGACTTCGTCGTAGTTGTAGTTCTCGCGCGACAGATAGGCCACGGCGAGGATGTCGTGGTCGACCGGGGTGATCCGCAAGCGCACATCGCCGCTGGTCCGGTCGGTCTGGTTCGCCGAGCGGCTCGGCGGCGTGAAACTTTGCGCGCCGGGCGACTGGTTGCTCAGGTCGGCGCTGTCGATCGACACGTCGAGCCGGGTGATGTCGTTGAGGTTCGAGCCGACACGCAGCTTGCCGGAGAGCCGGTGAAACTGGCTGTATGCCTGCTCGCCCTGCTTGTCGTAGCCGGTGCGGAAGTCGTGCGACTGGTCGACATAGCCGACGCCAAGATCGAAGTCCGTCCGGGCCGAAAGCGAGCCGCCGACGGCCAGGCCGCTCTGATAGGTGCCGAACGAACCGTATCCCGCCGATACCGTGCCCGCGATCGGTCCCGTACTGCGTTTGGTGATGATGTTGACCACGCCACCGCTGGCGGAGGCACCGTACAAGGCGGATGCCGGCCCCTTCAGTACTTCGACGTGATCGATGCTTTCCGGCGAGATCGTCGTGAAGCTGCTGGATCCCGATGGCCGTCCGTCGACCAGCACCAGCGTATGCGGGTTGATGCTGAACTCGAAGTCCGGGCGCACGCCGCGCAAGCCGATACCGGCAAGCCCGTTGGGATACTGGATGACATCGACGCTGGCGTTCTTTTTCAACAGGTCGAGGAAGCTCAGGCCGACCGTGCCATCCAGCGCCCTGGCACTGATGACCTGGATCGACGAGGGCACGTCTTTTACATGCTGCTCCGAGCGGCTCGCGGTCACCACGACCGGGTCGAGATTCGTGTTGTCGCCATCGTTCGCGCGAACCGCGCCCGAGGCCATGACCAGGGCGCCAACGATGGCGCCGGTCAGGTATTTCGCGTTCATGGGCTTCCCTTGGGGTCTGCTTTGCGTAGCCGCGGAAGGGCCATCGCCGACCTAGAATGATATGTTATAACATTACATTATATCTACAGGACTTTGCGCACTCCGCAGGACAGCCCGGCTCTGGTAACCGCGCCCGCGAAAAGAAAAGCCGCCCGAAGGCGGCTATGCGTGGCTGACGGGGTTCCAGTTCAGTGCGAAGCGGGCGAAGCCACGTCGAACGATGGCGGCGCATCTTCCACGCCGGCGCCCCAGGCCTTGTTCGGCTTGTCGGACAGTTCGAAGTCCAGCGTGCCGCCCTTTAGCGCGAACGACTCGGGCAACCATGGCCGTGTCGATGGCTTGCCGTCGACTTTCAGCGCGGTGACGTAGGGCTTGCCGTGGCCGGCCTGCGGCGCGTTGATCACCACATCGCCGCCCGGGCGATGAATCGTCACGCGGGTAAAGATCGGGCTGCCGAGCACCATTTCGGCGCGACCCGGTACGGCGGGATACATGCCCATCGCGGCGAATACGTACCAGGACGACATTTCACCGAGATCGTCGTTGCCGGGAATGCCGTTCGGCGCGTTCACCCAGATCGTGTCCATCACGCGACGCACCAGTTCCTGGGTCTTCCAAGGCTGGCCCGCATAGGCGTAAAGCCACGGTGTGCCGATCGACGGTTCGTTGTTCAGTTCGGCATGCAGCGGACCTGCATTGGTGACCGCGAAGCTGCCATCGGGCTGGTAGAAGAAGTGGTCGAGGCGATCGCGCGCCTTGTCCAGGCCACCCATCGCATCGAACAGGCCCTTCACGTTGAACGGCACCATCCAAACATATTGCGCGGCTGTACCCTCGACGAAACCATCGCCGGTGGACGGCACGAAGGGATGGGCGACCTTTTCCCTGGCTTCCTCGTCCTTTACCAGCGCCCACGTGCCATCGGCATTGCGGTTCTGGATATAGCCCCCTTCCGGGGCCGCCTTCGGGTTCCACAGATTGCGCCAGTACTGGGCGCGCTCGAGGAACCGCGCCGCCGTCGTCGCATCGCCAAGACGGCCGGCCAGGGTGCTGATACCGAATTCGGCGGCCACGGTCTCCAGTGTGTCCGCGGCAGGCCCCCAGGACGGCGCGCCGACCGGGATGTAGTGCAGGCGCAGCCACGCATCGAGGCCCGGACGCTGTCCGGCGCATTCGACTTCACAGCCATCGTGCGAGGTGTCCAGCACGGTCGGATGATCGGCCGCATGCACCAGCGAATCGAGGGCGCCTTTCACATCGAAATCGTGGCCGCCGAAGGCGTAGACACCCGCGACCGCGGCAGCCGCCGGATCGCCGTTCATGACGTGGGTGCCGCCGTTGTTGTGCGTCCAGCGATCCCATACGCCGTTGTTCTGCGTGGCCTGGTTGAACAGGCTCTGGGCAATGTCGCTGCCGATCTTCGGATCCAGCCAGGTCACCAGCGGCAGCTGCGAACGGTACACGTCCCAGCCGGAGAAGTTGGCATACTGCGCCTTCTGCGGCGCTACCACCTTGTGCGTCTTGCCGTCGAAGCCGGCGTACTCGCCATTGACGTCGCTGAAGACATTGGCATGCATCATCGCGTGGTACAGCGCCGTATAGAACACGGTGCGCTGCTCGTCGCTGCCGCCCTCGATCGCGATCTGACCCAGCTTCTTGTCCCAGGCATCGCGCGCGGCGTCGCGAACCGTTTCGAATGTAGTGCCCTTGGGATTCTCGGCGTCGAGGTTGGCCTTCGCATTGGCGGCACTGACATAGGAAAGTCCGATGCGCACATTGACCGTGGTGGCTTGCGCATGGGCGAAACCGACCCAGGCGCCGGAGCCGGTGCCTGCGTCCGGGAAACCCTTCTTGCCGTAACCGGTCCCACCCGAAGCCGTGGTCGCGCCTGGCGATACCTTGCCGTTGTGCCAGCTACCGACCTCGGCGAAGGGCTGGTCGAATTCCGCCACGAAATACAACGTGTAATAACTGCGATTGTCGGTCTTGTTGATATAGCCGCAGAAATTGCCGCTGGTCACCTGCCCCGTCACGCGCTGCGCGGCGCGATCGACCGAGACCTGCGCGGCGGTCGAACCGACTTCCGAATCGGACACGCGCAGCAGCAGGTTGGCCGGTTTGCCCGCGGGGAACGCGAAGCGCGCCGCGCCGGTATGCAGCGAGGTGGTCAGGTCGGCGGCCACGCCGTTATCGAGGATAACGTGGTAATGCCCGGCGCGCGCCTGTTCGTTCGCATGGGTGAAGCCCACCGCATAGGCATGGCGGTAATCCGCCGATGGCGAACCGGCGACCTTGACCGTCACCGGCATGATCGGCACATCGCCCGAACCGCCGGCGCAACCCCAGCCCTCGACATTGGTCAGGCTGAAGCCGCGAATCCGCGTGGCACGGTATTCGTAACCGCCCGGCGCCGCGATCGGTCGTTTCTTGCCGGGCAGCGGCGACGCCTCCGGGCTGAACTGCACCATCCCGAACGGCACCACGGCGCCGGGGAATACGTTGCCGCCGTTGGTCGTCCCGATCAGCGGATTCACGCTGGCCGACGGACCCGCGGCGGCGATGGCGGCCGTGGTAGCGACAAGGCCGACAAGCGGGAGAGCAACGGACAGCAACGGTCGGAACGAGATCAACGGCATTCCCCAACAGCGACGTAGGCCAGAAGGCATGGAACCGTCGAGTAAAGTAACTGCCAGGGCTACTGTCACGTGGCATAGGTCATGGTCGCCATGCGCAAGTTCATGCGGCGCGCCGAATCGCCCTCGCCTCCATCCATTCGTAAAGCACGGGCAACAACACCAGGGTAAGCAAGGTCGACGTGATCAGGCCGCCGACCACGACCGTGGCCAGCGGCCGCTGTGTTTCGGCCCCGACACCGGAGGAGAGCAGCATCGGTAGCAGGCCGAGGATCGCGACACTCGCCGTCATCAGTACCGGCCGCAGGCGCAGGCGCCCTCCCTCGAGTACCGCTTCGCGCGGACTGCGGCCCTTGCCGCGCAGCTCGTTGAGGAAACTCACCAGGACGATGCCATTCAACATGGCCACACCGAAAACCGCGATAAACCCGATCGCCGAAGGCACGGACAGGTACTGCCCGGTCATCGCCAGCGCCAGGATCCCGCCGATGGTCGCGAATGGCACGTTGGCGAGGATCAGGACCGCATGCCGCATCGAGTTGAACGCGGTATAGAGCAGGATGAAGATAAAGAAGATCGTCGCCGGCACGATCAGGGAAAGCCGCTGCAGGGCACGCTGCTGGTTCTCGAACGCCCCACCCCATTCCGTCCAGTAACCGGTAGGCAAGGTCACCGCCTTGCCGATCGCCGCATTGGCATCCTTGACGAAGCCGTCGATGTCGCGCCCGCGAACGTCCATCTGGATCACGGCATAACGCTGCAGCTGTTCGCGGCGAATGAAGGAATAGCCTTCGGCGGTCGTCACCGTGGCCACCTGCGAGAGCGAGACCATCGCGCCGCCGGGACTCTTCAGCGGAATACGTCCAATGGCCTGTACGGAAGCCCGCGATGCATCATCCACCCGCACAGCCACGTCGAAACGTTTCACACCGTCGAGCATGGTGGTGACCGCATCGCCACCAATGCCATTCCTGACCACGGTCAGCACATCGTCCGCATTGAGTCCGTAGCGGGCGAGCGCCGGCCGATCGACCTCGATGCGTATCTGTGGTTTGCCGAGGTTCGCTTCCAACGCGAGGTCGGCGACACCGGGCACACCTGCCAGCGTGGCCTTCATGCTGGCCGCAAGCCGGTCGAGCTCGGCGAGGTCATCACCGTAAATCTTCAGCGCCAGGGTGGCGCGTACCCCGGAGATCAGCTCCTCGATACGCATCTGGATGGGTTGGGTAAAACTCACCACCGCCGTCGGCAGCGCTTTTTCCAGGGCCTCCTGCATGCCGGCCTCCAGCGTCTCGAGCGTCTGCCCCTTGCGCCACTGGTCCCTGGGTTTGAGCGGCGTATATATCTCCATATAGTTCACATCGGCGGTTTCGCCCTTCTCGGCCCGGCCGATCATCGACAGCGTGGTGTCGACTTCGGGGAATTGCGCTTTCATCGTCGCGGCGACGCGATGGGACAGCGCGATCGACTCGTCCAGCGACGCGGACGGAATCGACATCACCCGCCACATGATCGCGCCCTCACGGAGATTGGGCATGAACTCCTTGCCGAGAAACGGAAACAGGGCAAGGCTGCCGAGCAGACAGGCGCTCGCGATGCCGACGACCCAGCGACGATGCGCCAGCGAGGTCTCGAGCAGCCGGCCGTAGCCCCGCTTGAGCCAGGCCACCACACGCGTATCGCGCTCCTCCTTCGGCTTGAGCACCAGGGCCGCCAGCACCGGGACCAGGGTCAGCGAAAGCACCAGTGAAGCCGCCATGGCGAAGGCGATATTGAATGCCATCGGCTTGAACATCTTGCCCTCGAGGCCTTCGAGGGCGAACAGCGGCAGGAACACCACGATGATGATGGCGATGGCGAAGGCCACCGGTTTGGCCACTTCACGGGCGGCCGCCAGCACGGCCCCGGCCCGGTCGACCTCGCGCCCCTCCGCGCGCCGTTCGGCCATGATGCGGAAGGCGTTCTCCACCATCACCACGGCGCCATCGACCATCATGCCGATGCCGATGGCAAGGCCGGCAAGCGACATCAGGTTGGCTGAAAGTCCCGCCTGCCCCATGCAGATAAAGGCGATCAGCATTGCCAGCGGCAGGGTGACGATGACGACTAGCGCGCTACGTAGCTCACCGAGGAACAGGAACAGGACGACCGCAACCAGCAGGGAGCCCTCGATAAGCGCGCGCAAGGCCGTTCCGACCGCGGCATTCACCAGGTCGGTGCGCTCGTAAACCGGCTTGACCGCCACGCCATCGGGCAAGGCGTGTGCCACCGTGACCAGCTTCGCCTTGACCGCATCCACGACCGTCCGCGCATTCTCGCCGATGCGCGACAAGGCCTGGCCCATGACGACCTCCTTGCCGTCGCGCGTCACCGCGCCGAAGCGCGGTGCACCGCCGTCGGAAACCTCGGCGACATCGCGCACGGTGACCGGCGTGCCGTCCTCGGTCTTCAGGACGATGGCGCCGACGTCGGTGGCGTTGCGGACCAGGCCCAGCCCACGGACCAGATACTGCTCACGCCCGACGTCGAGGTAATTGCCGCCGACCTGCGCATTGTTTGCCTGCAGTGCCCCGATCACATCCTTGAAGCCGAGGTCATGCGCGATAAGCTTCAGCGGGTCGATGCGCACCTGCAGCTGGCGCTCCTGGCCGCCCCAGGAGGTGACATCGTCCACACCCGGTGCCGTGCGCAGGATCAATCGGATGGTCCAGTCCTGCAAGGTACGCAGGTCCATGTCCGACGGCGCGTTCTTCAACGTGTCGTCGGCACGCTCGACGGTGTACCAGAACACCTGGCCAAGTCCCGAGGTGTTCGGGCCCATCTCCGGCTTGCCATAGCCTTCGGGCAGGCGGTCGCCGACCTGTTGCAGGCGCTCGTTCACCAGTTGGCGCGCGAAGTAGGTATCCATATCGTCGGCGAAGTACACCGCGACATAGGAAAGACCGAACAGGCTGACCGAGCGGATCTCCTGCACCTTGGGCAGGCCAGCCAAGGCCGATTCCACCGGCATCGTCAGCAAGGTCTCCACGTCCTCGGCGGCGAGGCCGGGCGACTCGGTGTAGATATTGACCTGCACCGGCGTGACATCGGGAAAGGCATCGATGGGAATGTCGCGCACCGCGCGCCAGCCGAGCACGGCGAGCACCGCGAAAGCGATCAGCACCAGCACCTTGTAGCGCAACGAGAGTTCGACGATGCGAGCAAGCATCAGTGCTCTCCCAATTGCGACTTGAGCATGCGCGCCTTGAGCACGAAGGCGCCTTTCTCGACGTAGGTCTCACCCGCGGACAGGCCTTGCCCTATCTCGGTCCACCCACCGCGGCTCTCGCCGGTGCGTACCGACCGCGGCTCGAAGCGGTCCTGGCCGAGCACGATGAAGACGGTCGCCTGGTTCTGCATCAGCACGATGGCGTCGTCGGGAACCGCCAGCCGTGGCTTGCCACCGGCAACGACAATCCGCGCATCGACCAGTTCGCCGTCATGGAGCAGATCGCCGGCATTGCCGACCATCAGGCGTACCGACTCGGTACGCGTTCGCTCATCGGTCCGGTGCGAGCGCTGCACCACCGTGCCTTCGATCGCCTGGCCGTGGGCCAGCACACGGGCCCTCGCGCCGGGCTTCGCGCGCTCGGCATCGGCGGGAGCAAGTTTCGCCTCCACCCACACCGAGCCCTCCTTCACCAGGGTGAAAAGCGTTGTCCCCGGCTCAACCCATGCACCGACCTTGAAATCATCGCTGGCGATTCGCCCCGCGTCGGGCGCGGCCAGGTAGAAGCTGCCATCCGCGTGCGCGGAGCCGGCACGAAGCATCGTCGCGATCTGTCCATCCGAGACGCCATAGGCACGAAGTTTGGCGCGCGCCTGATCACGCGCGACGCGCACCTCGTTGTAGCGCCGTGCCGAGACCGCTTCCTTGCCCAGCGACGACACGCGCTGCCATTCCTGCTCGGCGACGATCAGCGCTCCTTGCGTTTCGGCGACATCGACGCTGGACAACTCGACCAGCGGTTGCCCGGCCTTCACGACGTCGCCGAGCCGGGCCTTGCGAGCCACGACCTGCGACGGTATCCGTGGCGAGACCAGCACCGTGTCATAAGCATTGGCCTTGACCTCGCCCGGCGCCTTCATCTCGTCGTCGAAGACACGCATCGTCGCTTTTGCGACGACAATGCCGGCGGACTTCACGGCGGTGGCGTCGAGCAGGAGCGGATCGTCGCCATGCCCTTCCTCGGCCATGGCGGTGAAGGTGAAGCAGGCCAAAGCCAGCACAAGAAGACGATACGGTTTCATGGGGAGGCTTCCTCGGTGGTGTCACCGGGCATCTCGATGAGACGACCTGAGGCGGAGAGATAGTCGAACCAGGCCTGCCAGACCTGGCTTTCGAGAGCGAGGCCCGACAACGCGGTGTCCAGGCTCTGTTTGAGCTGGACGAGGTAGTCGGAGGTCGCGATTTCGCCAGAGCGCCACAGCGTCTCGAGCAAGGCGGTACGTTCGCCGAAGGCGGAAGCGCGACCGGCGCGGAAAGCCGAGGCGGCGGCGTGCAAAGCCGTGTAACGCGCCTCGCTCTCACGCAGGCGAGCGCGCAGGGCCAGTTCCTTCACGGCGATGCCGGCCGAGGCAGCGGCGACGTCGGCATGTGCGGCCTCCGTCTCGGCGCGACCGCTGTTTCGTATCGGCAAGGGCATTGAAACGCTGACACCAACCACGGCGTCCTGGCGCGAGCCGCTGCGAACCGTACCGCCGGTCAGGCTTACCGTCGGATCGGGCCGGCGGTCGCGCCGGGCGACATCCACGCCTGCTTCAGCGCGGCGCACTTCCGCCTGTGCCTGGATCCACTCGGGCAGATCGCGGATATCGCGTGGCGCGACCGTTGCGGCGGCGGGTGGAAGATCGGTTGGCAACGGGGGCAGGTTCGTCGCGGCGCCTTCGCCGATAACAGCGAGCGATGCCCGCGCACTCGCCACCTCGGCGACGAGCTGTGCCTGCTGGGCCCATGCCTCGCCGACGGCCAGACCGGCCAGATCGCGCTCAGGACGACTGATATCGCCGGTCCGCAGGCGCTTCTCGGCCAACTCGTCAAACCGGGTCATCGATGCCAGGCGGCTCTCCCCCAGCGCCAGTTGCCGCTCAGCCAGCGATACCGCGGACCACGCCTTCAGCCAGCGCAAGGCGACATCGCGGCGGACCGTCGCATACCCGGCTTCGGCGACATGCCATCCGGCATCGCCGAATTCACCGCGCGCACGGCGTTTGCCCGACAGGTCGAGGGTCAGCCCGATCCCGGCGGTACGTCGATCGACATCGGCGTTCTCCGCCTCGAGCGACACCATGGGGTTGTACAGCGGCCTCCCCGCGGCCCGGGCACGGAACCGCGCCGCGTCGACCTCGGCACGGGCCTGCGCTACTTCGGGACTTTCATCCCAGACCGCACGAAGCGCGGCGACCAGCGAGGGCGGCAAAGATGGCGGTGCAGCGGCAACCGCTGCGCACACGAACAGACAGGCAATGCCAAACGGCATCGCGAACCAGCGAAACATGGGAATCTCCTGAAAGCGGACACGGCGCCGATCGCACGATGGCGATCGACCTCAACACGTGGCTTCAGGCGATGGGAGGGCGTAGCAAACTGGGCGTCGGCAGGGCGACGTAGTCTTCCGAGTAATGGTGGAATGTCGACGGTGCCGCAACAGAGCCAACGGCTGAAACGACGCCAGACGGCAACGGCGTGGCATGCCCACAGGCGCAATGGCAACCGCCCGGGTGCGGGCAAGCCTGCTCGCCATCCGCATCGACGACAAAGGCGGACACACCCATGTCACTCACCCCATCCGTCATGCATACCGTAGCGAACGCCAGCTTCGTGGCGAACAGCAGCGCGAACAGGATCACCGCGCCGATGGAACGGCGACGCAGGCGAGCCAGCAGGGGTGTATGGGACAGCATCGGGTGATGCTAGGCGATGGCGCGCGTGTTAGACAATCACAACCTACGGCCACCATTAGCGACGGCTTGGCGGCGTATTTCAATCAAGAGCAAGACGGCGATCGGGAAGTCACGGCCCCAAAGGACTCGCGAACAGGGTTCGCTCCCACAGGAGCAGGTTGCGACGACCTTGTGGGAGCGAACCCTGTTCGCGAGTCCGTTGGAGCCAGACCTTTCACGCTGGCCACCATAGATACACGGCGATCAGCCGGCTCTGGATCCCGGGCCCCGTTGAGCAGTGAGGTCGGCGGGGACGAAAAGGCCCGCGAAGCGGGGCACGCGATCGGGGTGGCCTCTTTGGGTTACTTTTCTGGGCCATTCCAGAAAAGTGACTCGGCCCCCGGCAGGGGGTCGAAACCACGGCGCGATAGGCGCCGACACATTCGCGAACGCGCAACCAAAGAGCTGGCATCCATTACGCCAAGCCCACATGAAATGACGATGAAAGGTTTCGGCAGCGGCCGATCTCTACGACTTCAGCTTGTACCCCGTACGGAAAATCCACCAGACCGCGGCAAGGCACAGCAGCATGAAACCCAGCGTCATCCCCACGCTGACAACGACATTGACGTCCGAGACGCCATAGAAGCTCCAGCGAAACCCGCTGATCAGGTACACCACCGGGTTGAACAAGGTGATCTTCTGCCAGATCGGCGGCAGCATGCTGATCGAATAGAAACTGCCACCCAGGAAGGTCAGCGGCGTCACCACCATCAGCGGGATCACCTGCAGCTTTTGGAAATCGTCTGCCCACAGGCCGATGATGAAACCGAACAGGCTGAAGGTCACCGCGGTCAGGATCAGGAAGGCCACCATCCAGACGGGATGGGCGATCTCATAGGGCACGAAGAGGCGCGCCGTGACCAGGATCAGAATGCCGAGCGCCACCGACTTGGTCGCGGCCGCGCCAACGTAGCCGATCACCACCTCGATATAGTTCACTGGCGCGGACAGCAGTTCATAGACCGTGCCCGACCACTTCGGCATATAGATACCGAACGAGGCATTGGAAATACTCTCGTTCAGCAGGGACAGCATGATCAGGCCGGGAATGATGAAGGCGCCGTAGCTCACGCCACCGATCGCCCCCATGCGCGAGCCGATCGCCGCGCCGAAGACCACGAAGTAAAGCGATGTCGACAACACCGGCGAGGCAATACTCTGCATCAGCGTGCGGAAGGTGCGCGCCATTTCGAAACGGTAGATCGCGCGGATCGCGTGGATATTCATGCGCGCGCCCTCACCAGGCTGACGAAGATGTCTTCGAGCGAACTCTCACTGGAATGCAGGTCCTTGAAATCGATACCGTGCTCGGCAAGCCGACGCAGCAACGGTGCAATACCGGTGTCGTCACTCTGTGTGTCGAAGGTGTAGACCAGGGCCGCGCCGTTCTCGACCAGTTCCAGCGGAAGGTCCGTCAGCGCATCGGGGATGCGTTCCAGCGGCGACTGCAGGTGCAGGGTCAGCTGTTTCTTGCCGAGCTTGCGCATCAGCACGTCCTTGTCCTCGACCAGGATCAGCTCGCCCTTGCTGATCACGCCGATACGGTCGGCCATTTCCTCGGCCTCCTCGATGTAATGCGTCGTGAGGATAATGGTCACGCCATTCTCGCGAAGTTCGCGGACCATCTGCCACATGTCGTGGCGCAGCTCGACGTCGACACCGGCGGTAGGCTCATCGAGGAACAGGATCTGCGGTTCGTGCGACAGCGCCTTGGCGATCAGCACGCGGCGTTTCATGCCGCCGGACAGGGTCATGATCTTCGAATCGCGCTTGTCCCACAGCGACAGGTCGCGCAGGACTTTTTCCAGATAGGCGGGGTTGGGTGCCTTGCCGAACAGACCGCGGCTGAACTTCACCGTCGCCCAGACCGTCTCGAAGGCGTCCGTGGACAGTTCCTGCGGAACCAGGCCAATCTTGGCCCGCGCGGCGCGGAAGTCCTTGACGATGTCGTGCCCGTCGGCCAGCACCGTGCCCACGCTCGGGTTGACGATGCCGCAGATAATGCTGATCAGGGTGGTCTTGCCGGCGCCATTCGGCCCCAGCAAGGCCAGGATTTCGCCGCGGCGGATATCCAGGCTGACGTTCTTCAGCGCCTGGAAGCCGCCCTTATACGTCTTGCCCAGCCCCGAAATCGAAACGATCGGTGCCGCGGCCTCGGTCGGGCTGCGGGGCGACAATGCTGCTGGCTGCATGAGGTAAACCTTGTGAACGACCGGGTGCCGGGGCGCCCGGCATGGTATCCGCCCACTTTCCCGACCCACAAGGGACTTGGGGACCTATCGCCCGGTATCAACCCGCCGGTAAAGCGCCGAAAGCTCGTGGACTTTTGCGGCGATGACGGTCATATCGCCCTCGACCAGTTCACCCGGCGGGATATCGCGACCGAAAAAGTCGTGCAGCAGGACGTCGGGCGGCGCATCGAAACCGCGCCGGAGCAAGGCCTCGTAGCGCACATGGAAGCCTGCGGGATCGTGTTTTGCCATGTCGTACATCTTCGTCGCCAACAAGCCGGCATAGAGGTAGTTCGCCAGGTACAGCGGGTCTTCGTACATCAGGCGCTTGGTCATCCACGCATGGCCCAGTTCCGGCTCAAGGGCCGGCCATATCTCATACGCACCCAGTGTTTTCAGGGTCAAGGCGTCCAGGTCCGTGGCATTCCTGACCTTGCCGGCGATGACGCCGTCGTAAATCGCGCTTTCCAGCGTCGCCTCCTCGGCCGAGGTGAATATCTGGAAGGTCATATCGTCGATCAATGACTGCAGGTAATAGGCTTTTGCGCGAGGATCACGGCTCGCCTGCTCCAGATGGTCGAACAGCAGCATCTCGTTGAAGATCGCATAGGACTCGAACAGCCAGGAGGGCCCGCCCGTGTAGAACGGCGATACGCCGCTCTCGTTCATCAGCTGGCCGTGGATGGCGTGGCCGCCCTCATGGACCAGTACGCGCGGGCCCTCGATAAAGCCATCGAAGCGCGAGATGAACAGACCGGACGGGATACCGGGCGCGCTGATGGAAAAGCCGTCGTTAACCCGGGTGCCCTGCTCGCTCGCGATATCCATGCGACCGTTTCGCGGATCGAGCAGCGCCTTGAAGTGCGCCACATAGACGCCACCCAGCGGGGCCAGCGACTGCGATGCGACCTCACGCGCACGATCAAGGCTGAAGCGAGGTACGTCGAAGCCCTTCTCGGGCAGGGACATGTCCCAGGACCGGACGTCCTGCAAGCCATAGACCCCAGCGATGCGGGCCGATCGCAGCCGCTGGTAATCCTTCATGACATTCGCGTGTGCCTGCACGGCCGCCAGCGTGGCCGACACTGCGTCGCGGCTCAGGAACAGCCGGAAATACACTTCAGCGGGCGCGTCCTCGAAATGGTGCAGGTGCGCCACCTTGTCGTTCAGTCGTACAACGCCGAGCAGCAGGCCGGCATAGATATCGGCGCGCGAGTCGAAACCCTCCCAGCGCTTCTGCCAGGCGGCCTGGCGCACGTCGCGGTCAGGATCGATCAGCAGCTTCTTCGCATCCTTGCGTACATCGAGGCTGCCCAGCTTTGCGAAATCGGTACTCGACAAGGTCTTCTGGTATAGCGACCAATACGTCGATGACGCCGGATCGGCCACGTCGTCGACAATGACCGCCTGCTCGGGCGGCAACTCATGCGGCAATCCGCGTACGGACTTCTCGAGAAGATAGCGATAGCGAGCCAATGACGGCCGCTTTGCCGCCGCCGCAGCGAAGGCGGTATCGCCGAGGGAGCGCAATGCCTTGCGCACCGCCATTATCAGTTTTCCATCGGCCGAACCGACCTGGTCGTAGGCTTCCTCGGTCTTGCTGTCGTCGATATCCAGCGCCGAGCGCAGATGCAGGTAGGCATCATGACGACGGCAGTCCGCGAGCAGGGCCCCGGCGTGATGCAGATAGTCCTCGAGCTGACCCGGCTCTGGCGGAACCGACGACGGAAACGCAGCGATCTCCGCCACCAGCCGATCCCTGTCGACCGCTTCCGCAGCCGGCGAGGCGAAGTAGCGCGATGAATCGATGCTGTAACTGTCGGCAACGGCGGCGAATGCGCCAGGCGACATGCCGAACAGAGCGATGATGCCAAGGCGAAGGGACAGGCGCATGCTTTTCCGTGGTAGCAGGATGTCCAACGGAATCTACCGGATGGCGCATGCACCCGCTTGCCACGGGTTAACCTCTTGCGCCCGCTTAGCGTGACCCGGTCCGGTAGGCGGAGGGCAGCACGCCGAAGGCCGCCTTGAACGAGCGTGAGAACTGCGATGCGCTGGCATATCCGCAGTCCAGCGCGATCTCGATCAGCGGCTGGGTGCCGGAACGCAACATCGATGCGGCTTTTTCCGCGCGGACGCGTCGCGCATACTCGCCGACGGTGATGCCGTAGTGCTCGCGAAACGACCTCGCGACATGTACCGGGTGCCGCTGCGCGTCGTGCGCCAGATCCGCCAGGGATAAAGGCATGGCCAGATCGCTATCCAGTCGGTCCTTGACCCGGCGGAGCCAGGACGGCGGCTCGGGCGGCCCGGTCAGGGATTGCTCGCGCCCGAAGGCGGCTACCAGCTCCAGTGCCAGACCCTCCACCGCCATGGGTGCGAACGCATCCCCGGCGACCAGTTCCCGCCATAGCCGTGCGCCGATGCGCTGCAAAGTCCGCGAACGCATCACGCTGGGCGCGTGCTCCAGCGGAATACCACGCTCAAGCAGATAGTCCAGTACCCCAGGCGCGGGCGAGAACAGTAACTTGACCGCACCTTTGCCGCCGATCGCTTGCCGGTGGGGGGCAAATGCCGGGCAGAACAGCAGGTCGCCCGCGGCGTGGTCCCGCTCCCGGGCAAGAATACCCTCCCGGTAGCCACCATCGAGGACCAGGCAAAGCCAGGGCTCACCGTGGTGATGGGGTGCCAGCACGCTGCCCGGGGCATAGCGGGAAACATGGACCCTGCTGGCATACGACCCGGTCATGCTGCCGAATCTACCCGATTCCGCCACTTATGACGCGACTTTCAACGCCTGTTCCTCGAGGTACGTCGCCATCTCCTCGGACAGCGCGCGGGCGACCGCCGGTCGCTGCGAAAGACGGCGGTAGTAGTCGGCGATGAGCGGCCAGGCGGCCAGATCCACGCCCGAATGACGCGCCCAGTTCAGCACCGTAAACAGATACGCATCCGCCACGCTGAATTGGCCAACCAGGAACGCATGCGTCGCCAGGTGGTCCTGCAGAACGCCCAGCCGCAGCGGAACCTTGGCGCGCGCATAGGCCTTGACCTCTTCGCCCGCCTTCGGGTCGAGCAATGGCACGAACACGGCCTTGTGCAGTTCCGTGCTGACAAAGCCCAGCCATTGCTGCATGCGCGCCCGCTCACCGGCGTCCGTTGGGGCGAGCCCCGCTTCCGGATAGCAGTCGGCGACATACGGGAGGATCGCCGTGTTCTCCGTCAGCAATTCGCCATTTTCCATGCGCAGTACGGGTACCTGCCCCAGCGCATTGATCGCGAAGAAGTCGCTGCCGTCATGCACTTTCTTCGAATGGGTATTGACCTGGATGAAGCCCGCCTCGGCGCCTGCCTCATATAGGGCGATGCGAGTAGCCAACGAACAGGCAAGCGGAGCGAAGTACAGTTTCATCGGCGATCTCGGCGGGGGAATGTTTATGTACTATATTGAACAAAATTCGATCCGGTCAAGAATTAAATTCGAAATGGTACAAAAAGAACTCAAGAAGACCCGCGGACGCCCGCGCGCCTATGATCCGGAACAGGCACTGGCCGATGCACGGGACGCTTTCTGGCGGTCCGGGTATGCCGGCACGTCGCTAGATGCACTGAGCGAGGCGACCGGGATGAACCGCCCCAGCCTCTATGGCGCCTTCGGTGACAAGCATGCGATCTACGTGACCGCGCTGAAGCGCTACATCGAGGTCAACCGCCAGTCGATGGATGACGCGCTCGCCGCCGATCTGCCGCTACCGCAAGCCCTTCGCCGCATCTACGACCTGGCGCTTTCACTCTACTTTCCCCTCGACGCCGATCCGCTTGGCTGCTTCCTGATCGGTACCGCCACCACCGAGGCCGCATCCGATCCCGAGGTGCGTGAATTGCTCGGCACCGGCCTGCGCAGCTTCGACCAGGCCTTTGAAGACCGGCTCAAACGCGCGAAGGCGAACGGTGAACTCCCCGCCGACGCGGCACCCGCCGTGCTGGCGAAGGTCGCATCGGCCTTCCTGCACACCCTCGCCGTGCGCTCGCGCGCGGGCGACAGCCGTGCGTCGCTGCGTGCCACCGCTGCCGCGGGTATCGCGCTGATCTGCGGGCCGGCCGCGGATGGCAAGAAATCGAGGCGGTGAGGACGGCCGTATGCGCCGCTTCGACTGGCTCGCCCTCATCCGCCCTGCGGGCACCTTCTCCAGGAGAAGGGATATGCGCACGGTTACGGCAACCTGCCCCGCTCCCGCGTGCGGGGAGGGTAGGGGTGGGGGCGACCTACGAAGCCATGCCTTGCCATACCCACGCCATGCCAGTAATAGAAGCCATCCCACAGCCTGAAGGCGTACCCATGACACGCTCGATCCCCTGGCTTCTCGCCGCCAGCCTGATGGCCGTCTCCACATTCGCGATGGCAGCCCCACCAGCCGACGCCATCGAAGTCATCGTGTCAGGCAAGGCCCCGACCGTCATCGACCACGCCACCATGGCAAAACTGCCGCCCGCCGAAGTCATGGCCGCTGCGCACGACTCGCCGAAATCCTCATGGAAAGGCGTCGCCCTGGCCAGCATCCTCGAGCAGGCCGGCGCCCCAACCGGCAAGCAGCTCCGCGGCCGCGCCATGGCTTCCTACGTGCGGGTGACCGCCACCGATGGCTACCAGGTCGTCTTCGCCCTGACGGACTTCGACCCGGACTTCAGCCATGGCGCCACGATCGTCCTGGCCGACGAACACGACGGCAAACCGCTCACCGATGACGGCCCCTTCCGCCTGGTCATCCCGGGCGACGTCCGGCCCGCCCGCTGGGTGCGCAACGTCAAGACCATCGAGGTCGTCGACGGCGGCTCCGGTACCGGTAAAACCAGCCACTGACTTGCTGCACCGCGACATGGGGTGGCCGGCCATGCCCATAGGCACGACAGGTTCTTGCTGGCATGATCGCGCAACTTGAACAGGGGTAAGGGGAATCCAATGCGCCAGAGCACACGCGTCTATATAGCCGCCGCCGTCGTCGCCATGCTGGCAGCCTGCCAGCCGGCCGACGTCAAACAGGACAAGTCGTCCGCAGACAGCGGCAAGCAGGCCAAAGACGCCAGCACCCAGCGCTACAAGATGACCCCGCACCAATCCTCGTTCGGCGCACAGCTGACGACCCAGGTCCCGCCGACCTACCCCGCCGCCCTGGCCAGCCAGAACCTCGGGCCGCAGGAAGTCCGCGCCAAGGTCGTCGTCGACGGCGAAGGCCGCGTCTCCGACGTACTCGATTTCTTCCCCAAGTCCACCGACGCCAACCACGCGGAATTCTTCGCCGCCGTGCGCGAAGCCGCGCTGAAATGGCAGTACACGCCGATGACCGTCGTCGAGCAGCAAGACACCAGCGGCGGCGGACTGCGCGAAGTCAGCCGCACGAACAAGCCTTTCAGCCTCGACTACCTGTTCCGCTTCGATGTCAAAGATTCGCAGCCGACGGTCTCGACGAAGGCTGTTACGCCCTAAAAGCGTTTATTCCGGCGACGCCGCCGACTCAGGAATACGCGAGCAGAAAGTGACCCTCCTGCTCGGCGTGCTCGACCGGGTCAGTTCGGGCACTCACTGGCAACGTGTCGCCGTCGAGCTTGAACTGCGCGACCATCTCACTGAGCGCGGCGGCCTGGCCTTCCATCAGCTTGGCGACCGCCGCGGCTTCCTCGACGAGCGCCGCGTTCTGCTGGGTGACTTCGTCGATCTGGGCGATGGCGAGGTTGACCTGGTCGACGCCGGTGGATTGTTCGTGGCTGGCGGCGGCGACTTCGGCGACGATGTCGGTGACCTTTTTGACACCGATGACGATTTCGCCGAGCGCGGTCACCGATTGCGAGACCAGGTTGCGGCCGACGCTGACGCGTTCGCTGCTTTCGTTGACCAGTCGCTTGATGTCCTTCGAGGCCGATGCGCTTGAGTGCGCGAGCCTGCGCACTTCGGAGGCGACGACCGCGAAGCCGCGGCCCTGGTCGCCGGCATGGGCGGCTTCGATCGAAGCGTTGAGTGCGAGCAGATGGGTCTGGAAGGCGAGTTCGTCGATCAGGTTGACGATGTCCATGATCTTGTTGCTGGAATCGCTGATATCGCCCATGGCCTCCATCGCCTGCGCGGCGATATGGCCGCCGTGTTCGGCCTGCTCGCGGGCGTCGCGCGAGATGCGGTCGGCGGTCGTGGCGCTTTCGGCGTTCTGGCGTACGGTGGCGGTCATCTCTTCCATCGATGCCGCCGATTCCTCGAGACTGGAGGCTTGCTCCTGGGTGCGTTGCGAGAGGTTGTCGTTGCTCATGGTCAGTTCGCTTGCCGCATTCGAGACGACATGCGCGCCGCGTTGTACGTCGGCCACGATCGTCGCCAGCTGGCTGCGCATGCGCTGCAGTGCATCGAGCAGGCTGCCGCCCTCGTACACCGCGCCATCCTGACGCAGATCGCCTTCGGCGATACGTGTTGCCATCGATACGGCGTCGTTGGGTTCGCCACCGATGGTGCGGCGGATGCTGCGCATCGACAACCAGACGATGGCGACCACCAGCAGGGCGATCAGGGCGGCGCGCGAAAGGCCGGAAACAAGGTGCCGCGCGAAGGCAGCATCGATATCCGCGAAGTACGCACCCGAAACCAGGTGGATATCCCAGGGTTTGTACCAGCGGGAGAAGCTGATCTTGTCTTTCTCCTCCTTCGTCTTCGGCATGATCTGGGTGTAACGCACCAGGCCGGAGCCGTCCTTCAGATCGGAGGCCAGCATGGCCTGGTAGTGATGGAAGCCCTTGGCATCCGCCTCGTCGTGCAGGCTCTTGCCGACCATGTCGCCGCGCAGCGGGTGCTCGACAAGGACCAGGTTGGAATCGAAGCCGAAGACGTAGCCCGAGCCTTCATCCCAGCGCAGGGCGACAATGTCGCGGAGCGCGGCCTTGCGCGCGTCCGCTTCGCTCAGCTCGCCCTTCTGGGCACGGTTACGGTAGTCGTCGAGGATCGAGGTCGCGGTTTCCACCTGCTTGCGCAGCGTGCCGGCCAGGGCCTGCATCTGTTCCGAACGACTTTCCACCACGGACACAGCGCTCAGCGAGGCCAGCCCGCCGACGACGATGACCATGACCAGCCAGACGCGCGCATTCAGCGTCAGCTGCCCGAACCTACCCGCGAACCTGCGCCACATACTGCACCCCGAGACCGATACGGACCGCACTGGCGGCCTTGTCGTCGACGGTCGCCGCGATCCGGCCCCCTGAAGACGAAACGCGCCGCCGACACTCAAGTTAGCGGCCGGGCGGCGCAAATCTTTACGAGCCCTTGACGGCTTGCGCCGGACCGTCCCATATTTCCGCGGCCCGCGGAATCACACATCATGCGGCCAGCCCCCTATGGAATGAGCCACATGGATGCCAATCAGGCCGGAGCACCGCCAGCGTTACCCCCTCAGCGACTGGACGGCGGTAACTACGTCATCGGCGGCCTGGCGTTCATTCCCGCTTTTGGAATCGTCTTTGGCATAGCCGCCATCGTCATCGGCCTGACTTCGCGCAAAGTGGGCGGCAAGCTGCTCGCCGGGCTCGGCGCGGCAGGCATCCTTTTCACCGTGGTGCTTTACGGCAGCCTGTTCTACTTTGGCTTCGTGCAGCGCGGCGGTATCTACGATGGACTTCGCGCGCAGTTGGCGCAGACCACCATCAACGAACTGGTACCGCAGATCGAGTTCTATCGGCTTCAGCACGGAAGCTACCCTGCGTCCCTCGCTGCCCTTGCGAAAGCCGCACCGAAGCAGGGGCTGCTGATAACGTTCGATCCTTCCAGTGTCGCACCCCGTCCTTTCTATTACGAAAAAGTCGGCGAGGACCATTACTACCTGCGAGGCGTGGGTCCGGACGAACAGGTGTTTACCGCCGACGATATCCTGCCGCGGATCGAGCTGACCACGGGAAGCAAGGTTGGTCTCCTGATCGAGCGCAGACCATAGGTCAGGAACAGCCGGAGGGTAGTGATCCCTGGTGGCGAAGATTGCGCTTTATTGCGCTTGATTTCGCAATATTCGGCAATGTGTCCCGCGTATGTGGTGCGTTCACAGATCGGCGCATTCCGCGGCGTAGCATGTGCCCTCCCGTGTCCCCGCACGGTTGCTCCCCACGTCTGGATTGTTCCCTTGCGCGGCATCGTTACCTGGTATCACCCCGAGCTGCAGACGGCTCTGATCGAACGTGCCGGTGGCTTTACGGTCGGCACGATCGTGTGTGGCCGGTTCTCGCTTGGCGATGAGCTGATCGGGCAGTTCACGCATGAAGCGACCACCAAGTTGCTCAACGTCACCACGGGCGAGCCGGTGATGTTCCTGGTCGAGGCCAACGCACTCAGCGAAGAGCAGGCCAACGAACTGCTGGGGTTCATGCGCGACTGAGGCCTGCGGGCTACGGTATGCTCGCTTCTTTGGTGCTGCGCAGCATTTCATGAGTTCCCCTACCGATGTGCGGGCTCCCGGGGTCACCGGGCAGATCGTCCCGATCGTCTCGTTTACCTTCCTCGCCTATCTGGTGATCGGCCTGCAACTGGCCGTGCTGCCGCCGTTCGTGCACAACGACCTGGGCTACAGCGCGGTGATTGCCGGTCTGGTGATCAGTACCCAGTACGTCGCCACCCTGCTCACCCGCGGCTTCGCGGGGAACAGCTCGGATACGGCCGGGCCCAGGCACACGGCAGTCGTCGGCCTGATCGGCTGCGCGTTCAGTGGATTGCTGATGTTGCTGGCCGGTCTGCTCCAGCATGTACCAGGACTGTCGCTGGCCTTGATGCTGGTGGGTCGTCTCGCCCTGGGCGCAGGCGAGAGTTGCGTGGGTACCGGTTGCATCATGTGGGGCATCGGCCGGGTCGGCGCGATGCATACCGCGAAGGTGATCTCGTGGAATGGCATTGCCACCTACGGTGCGTTGGCGGTTGGCGCACCATTGGGCGTGCTGCTGGAGAAAGGCTTCGGCTTTTCAGCCATCGGCGCGGCCAGCATCATGTTGATGGCACTGGCCCTGCTGCTGGCCTGGCGTCGTCCAGACGTGCAGGTGGTGGCGGGCGAACGCATGCCGATGCGCCATGTCTTTCTTCGGGTGACACCGCACGGTGTCGGCCTGGCGCTCGGTTCAATCGGGTTTGGGGTGATCGCCACCTTCATCACCCTGTACTACGCCAGCGTGCATTGGGAGGGCGCGGCACCAGCGCTCAGCGCCTTCGGCATCTGCTTTGTCGGTGTGCGCCTGGTCTTCGGCCGATTGATCGAACGGTTTGGCGGTTATCGCGTGGCCATGGCGTCGTTCGTTTTCGAAGCCCTGGGCCTGGCCGTGCTGGCGAGCGCGTCGGTGGCGGGCGTCGCGATGCTCGGCGCGGCAATGACGGGCGTCGGCTTTTCGTTGATCTTTCCCGCGCTCGGCGTGGAGGCGGTCAATCGGGTCAGCCTGAATAATCGCGGTGCGGCGCTGGCGGCGTATGCGGTGTTCGTCGATGTGGCCCTGGGCATTACCGGACCCTTGGGCGGTTGGCTGGTGACCGGGGGCAGTTATCCGCCGATGTTCTTTATCGCGTCGGGGCTGGCGTTGATGGCGATGTTTTTGACCGTGTTGTTGTATGTGCGCTTTGGAAGGCGCGTGCCTGCGTTGGTCGAGCGGGCTTCGTAGGCACGCCCTCATCCGCCCTGCGGGCACCTTCTGCCTCCAGGAGAAGGGAAGAGCTACTTACGGCAGCCGGCAGGTTTGAACACGCGTTCGGTCGATGCGGGCCAGCTTGCCAGCCGGTCCGCCGGGCGACGCGGGCGGGCGACCAGTTCGCCACCGCAGTTCGGGCAGATGCCGTGCAGCTTGTCGTCGGCGCAGGATACGCAGAAGGTGCATTCGAACGAGCAGATGCGCGCTTCTTCCGATGCGGCGGGGAGATCCTTATTGCAGCATTCGCAGTTCGGTCGAAGTTGCAACATGGTGCCCTCCCGTTCGCGATCAGATCTCCAGGGTGAAGCGGAGTTTACTCCGGGCCTGCGCACCACGGCGTCGGTAGAAACGCGTAGCGTCGATATTCCAGTCCGGCGTCTGCCACTGCACTTCACCGATGCCCTGTTCCCGCGCGAAGTCGGCCACCACGTCCAGCAAGGCCGCACCGAGACCCCGCCCGCGATGTGTTTCACGAAGGAACAGGCAATCCATATGCACGAAGTCGCGTGCATGCCACGTCGAGAACTCCCGGCTAGCGGTCACGTAGCCGGCGATCGCGCCTTCGGCTTCCGCCACCCACGCGTGAAGGCGCGCAGGTGGCGCGAACAAAGCGAGCCCGAGCCGTTCGGCCAGGCCGTCGTCCGCGAACGGCGCCTGTTCGAAGGCCGCGTGCTCGGTGCAAAGACGCGCCAACTCAGGGAGATCGGCCGGGCGCACCCTGCGGATCATGCGGCGACCGCAGCGGTTTCCAGTGCGAAGCCCTCATCGAGCCAGCCGGTAATGCCGCCGACCATCAGTTTCACGGGACGACCGAGATCGGCCAGGCGAATCGCGGCACGTGCGGCACCGTTGCAGTGCGGACCGGCGCAGTAGACGACAAACAGGGTTTGCGGCGGATACATCGCCATACGCGAGGCGATGATCTTGCCGTGGGGGATATTCACCGCGCCGGGCACATGGCCGCGTGCATAGGATTCCGGGCTGCGCGCATCGACCAGGACGAAGCCGGGCTCGTCGCGGCTGAACGCGTCGTGGGTGTCCCAGCAATCGGTTTCGAAAGCGAAGGCGGCGGCGAAGTGCTCGAGCGCCAGCGGCGAGGGCGCGGCGGGTACGCGGGTGACATTGTTGGACATGACGACCTCGGTGGGTGGTGGTGAGGCTATTGTCGTCAACGCCGGCGAGGCTCATAGTGGCAGCATCGCCAAGATGCGTTCATATCGTGCCAAATCGATCGTTCAATCCGCTGTTGGTCGCCCTGGTCTACGACGGCCTGTGCAATTTCGAATTCGCCTGCGCGGCGGAAGTGTTCGGCCTGCCCCGGCCGGACCTGGAGCCTGGGTGGTACCGCTTCGAGACCGCCGCGGTCGACCGCGGTGCCATGCGCGCCGGTTATGGCATGCGGGTGGTCGCGGACCACGGCCTGGAACGGCTCGCCGAGGCCGGGACGATCGTGGTGCCGGGATGGAAAGGCATCGACGTGCCTGTACCGGCGAAGTTGATCGCCGCACTGCGCGCCGCGCACGACAACGGTGCGCGACTGGTCTCGATATGCTCGGGCTCGTTCGTGCTGGCGGCAACGGGATTGCTCGATGGCAAACGCGCCACCACGCACTGGCGCTATGCCGAAGCGATGCGCCAGCGCTACCCGCACATCGCGGTCGATCCGAACGTGCTCTATACCGATGAAGGCCAGCTGCTGACCTCGGCGGGCAGCGCGGCGGGCCTCGATCTCTGCCTGCACCTGGTGCGCCGCGACCATGGGCCGGATATCGCCAACCAGGTCGCGCGACGACTGGTGATCCCACCGCACCGCGACGGTGGCCAGGCGCAATTCGTCGAGCGGCCGGTCGCGAAGCGCGAACGGAACCGGCTATCCACGGTAATCGACCTGATGCAGGCCCGGTTGACCGAGGAGCTGCGGATTGCCGAACTGGCCCGGCTGGCCGAAATGAGTGAGCGCAGCTTCATGCGGCGCTTCAAGGAAGTCACCGGCATGACCCCGGCCGACTGGCTGACGATGGCACGCGTGGACCGCGCGCGCGAATTGCTGGAAAGCACGCATGCCTCCATCGACCGGGTCGCCCAGGACAGCGGCTTCGGCAGCGCGATGACGCTGCGCCATCATTTCCGGCGCAAGCTGGGCACCAGCCCGGCGGCGTATCGCGAACGCTTCGCCGGCATGAAGCCCGCCTCGACATAACGCTTACACGCCACGGCTGTATGATCCGGGCGGTTACCGCGGAGTCGACGCCATGAAAGTCACGCGCGAACCAACCAACCGGTCGATGCCGCCGGGCACGATCATCCCCGAACTGGCCTATGCCGACGTGCGCGTCGCCACCTTGTGGCTGTGCCGCGCCTTCGGTTTCGTCGAGCGGCTGCGCATTGGCGACCATCGCGCGCAACTTTCCTTCGGCGAAGGCTCGGTGGTCATCATGCGTACGCACACGGCACGCGATGCACCCCTCGACGCCGCTGGCTTCGGCCACGCCGTCATGGTTCGCCTGGACGACGTCGATACGCATTGCGAACGCGCGCGGCAACACGGTGCGCGTATCGTGCAGGCACCTGCCGACTTCCCTTATGGCGAACGTCAGTACAGCGCAGTGGATATCGGCGGCCACGCGTGGACCTTCTCGCAGACCATTGCCGACGTCGACCCGACCAGCTGGGGCGGCACCGTTCCCCGCTAGCGCTTCGCCCTCCACGACCGACAGGATTGCCTCATGGCCACGTCCACAACCCAGGTACTGATTGTCGGCGCCGGCCCCACCGGATTGATGCTTGCGCTGGGCCTCGCCGCGCGCGGCGTGCGCTTCCGCATCGTCGACAAAAAAGCCGGGCCCGGCGAGGCATCCCGCGCCATGGTCGTGCAGGCGCGCACACTGGAGTTCTATCGCCAGCTCGGCTTCGCCGAGGCGCTCGTCGCCGAGGGCATACGCATCGAGCACCTGCATGTACGCAAGCACGGCAAGGAAGCGGCGGCGATCGATATCACGGATATCGGCACGGGCATCAGCCCCTATCCCTTCGTGCTGAGCTATCCGCAGGACGATCACGAACGGTTCCTGGTCGGGCGGCTGCGCAAGCTTGGCATCGAAGTCGAATGGAACACCGCGCTCGATACCCTCGACCAGGACGCCGATGGCGTGCACGCCGTGCTGGCCAACGGGGACGCTATCGAGGTCGGGTATCTGTGTGGCTGCGACGGTGCACGCAGCGTCGTGCGTGAAAGCCTGCGACTCGGCTTTCCCGGGGGCACATACGCGCATATGTTCTACGTCGCCGATGTGAAAGCGGCGGGGCCATTCCAGATGGATCTGTCGATGAACCTCGATGCCGAGGGTTTCGCGCTGGTGCTGCCGGTGCGCAGCCGTGGCGTGCAGCGCCTGATCGGCGTCGTACCGGAGGCCCTGTCCGGGCGTGACGACCTCGGCTTCGAGGATATTCGCGAAAGGGTAGAACAGTTATCCGGTATCCAGGTCGAGGAACTGAACTGGTTTTCTTCCTATCGCGTGCATCATCGTGTCGCCGACCATTTCCGTGCCGGCCGCTGTTTCGTCGCGGGCGATGCCGGTCATGTGCACAGTCCCGTCGGCGGCCAGGGCATGAATACCGGGATCGGCGACGCCTTCAACCTCGCCTGGAAACTCGCCGACGTACTGGCCGGCCATGCCGGTGCATCCCTGCTCGATACCTACGAGACGGAACGAATCGCCTTCGCCCGATCGCTGGTCGCGACGACCGATCGCGCTTTCCAGAACGTGATCGGCCTGGGCATCGGCAGTCGCCTGCTGCGTGGGTGGATCGTGCCCCACGTCATGCCGGCGCTGGTCAAGCTCAAGGCCTTGCGCCGACTGATGTTCGACCTGGTCTCACAGGTGCGCATCGAATACCGCGCCAGCGCGCTCAGCGAGGGCACCGCGGGCAGGATCCATGGCGGCGACCGCTTGCCCTGGGTGGACATACCGCGCGACGGCGACAACTTCGCGCCCTTGCGCTCACTGGACTGGCAGGTCCACGTCTACGGCAACCTGCAGCCCACCATGCGCGATGCGTGCACCCGGCACGACCTCGCCGCGCATGCCTTTCCCTGGAGTCAGCAAGCCGGCCATGCCGGCCTGCTGCGTGATGCGGTTTACCTGGTTCGCCCGGACGGCTACGTCGCCTGGGCGTCGGAGAAGCAGGACCCGGCCGCGCTGGTCGACTACCTGGGTCGAAAAGCGCTGCGCGTGAACGCCTCCGGGTAAACCTCAGCCATCGACCGCACGCTCGCGGAATTTCTTCGCCCACAGGTCCGCCTTTGCGATGCCCAGCGACTCCGGATCGAAATCGATCGCCTGGCCCGAGTGACGTTTCGCATCGTAGTCACGCAAGGCCAGGAAGGCCGGCTTGTGCACGATGAGGATCGCGACGATATTCAGCCACGACATGACGCCGACGGCCAGATCGGCCAGCGACCAGGCAAGCGGTGCGGGATTGAGCGCGCAATAGCCCACGCCGACCAGGACCAGGGCACGCCAACCCTGCATAAGCCACGCGCGCGGCTTGTCCCGGGTCAGGTAGGCAAGACTGGTTTCGGAGACGTAGTAGCAGGCCACGATCGTGGTGAAGGCGAACATGAAGAGGGCCACCGCCACGAAGCGGGCGCCCAACCCCGGCAGCAGCGATTCGATCGCGGCCTGGGCGAAGGCGGGTCCGGTTTCGACGCCGGGCAGGTTCTCCACGATCGATGCCCCATCCGGCCCGACAATGTTGTATGCGCCGGTCAGCAACAGCATGAAGGCCGTCGCCGTACACACCAGCAAGGTGTCGACGTAGATGGAGAAAGCCTGGACGAAGCCCTGTTGCGCAGGATGGTCCACTTCGGCCGCACCGGCATGGTGCGCACCCGAGCCCATGCCCGCCTCGTTGGAAAGCACGCCGCGCTTCACACCCCATTCGACCGACAGACCCGCGATCGCGCCGTAGGCCGCCTCCATATTGAAGGCACTGCGCACGATCAGGGCGAACATCGCCGGAAGCTCCGCCGCGTTCAGGACCATCAACACCAGGGCCACGCCGATATACGCCAGCGCCATAAAGGGCACCACGATGGCGGCGAAGCGGGCGATACGACGCACACCGCCAAAGATCACCAGGGCCAGCAAGCCGACCACCCCGCCGGCGGTAACCCACGCGGGCACGGGCCAGGCATTGCCTACGCTGGCCACGATGGTGTTGGCCTGGATCCCGCACAAGAAAATACCCGTACCGATCATCGTCGCCACGGCGAAGACATAGGCATACCAGCGTTGGCCCAGCGCCTTCTCGATGTAATAGGCCGGCCCGCCGCGATAGCGGCCGTCGTGATCGCGTTCCTTGTAGATCTGCGCGAGGGTGGATTCGACGAAGGCCGTGGAGGCCCCGAAGAACGCCACCATCCACATCCAGAACACCGCACCCGGGCCACCGAAGGTGATCGCCGTGGCGACACCAGCGATATTGCCGGTGCCAACGCGATTGGACAGAGCCATCGACAGGGCCTGGAATGGGGACACGCCCATCGACGAAGCACGTCCTCGCAGCAGAAGCCGGAACATTTCGGGGAGCCCACGCAGCTGCACGAAACGTGAGCGGATACTGAAATACAGACCGGCACCCAGGCACAGGTAAACCAGGACCGGACTCCAGACGAAACCATTGATGGTGTTGACAAGATCGTTCATTGTTTCCCTCCGTGGAAAACCAGTGACGTAAGCGGACACATGTCCGATGTTCGCGATACTCCATCGCGTCGTGTGCTGCCTGGCCGCGCGGGCATGTAGGCGGCACCGCCCGAGCTTACGACGATGCCGAGGAATCCGGCAACCCGTCGTCCTGCGCGTCGCGGCCGCCCACACCTGAAAAAATCCTATTGTGCGCATCGGCGCCCCACCGCACTATCCGCTCCGCGACGGGCCGGATGAGGGGGCTTGGCGGCCGTCGCGCGAGGGGGGTTAAACGGTGGAACCCATCGTGGCGGCGTTCGTGTGGGGACACGGGCGCCGCCGGTTTTCCAGAAAACGTGCGGTCCTCCCGATATCGCGTTCCGGCCCCAACAAGCCCAGTCGGGTCCACCCGGCGGGCGTCATCTCGGGGAGTGGATCATGCGTCATGCACGTCGTTTGAACTGGGCGGCGATCGCCCTGCTCGCTTTTACCTGGTCCGGCCTGGCCATTGCCGCGGACAAGAAAGACGCACCGGACAGCAGCGACCTGATCGCCATGCACCAGAAGCTCTATGGCCAGGCCGCACCGACCGTCAACGCCTCGACGACCGGCGACGCCAACGCATCGGATATCGATCTGATCGGCCTGCAGCGCACCGTGTGCAGCGCCAAATGCCCGACCTATTCCGTGGTGATCAACCGCAGCGGGCGCTTCCGCTATAACGGTGTCGCCAACGTCGCCCACGTGGGCAGCGGCACCGGCACGGTCGATCCGGCCGCGCTGAAGAACCTGCTCCGCTACATCGACGACGCCCAGTTCGACAAGCTGGCGCCTGGCTACGTCTATGCCGTCACCGACATGCCCTCGGCCTTCACCTGGGTACGCCGCGGCGCCAACGACAAGGTGGTCTGGAACTACGGCGCCGCCGGCCCGGTAAAACTCTGGGCCATCGAAGGCCTGATCGACCAGCTGGTCGCGACGGCGACCTGGGACCAGGCAGCCACGGCATCGGCCTCGCCGCTGGCCAAAGCGAAGAAATAGCGCAGCGCCATGTCGCCGAACGACGACATGGGTTGCATGTCGCCGTTCACCGACATGCAGGGCCTGGCTTGGGTCAGCCCGACGCCAGGATGGTCGCGGATTCGCGCAAACCTTTGAAAATCGCCGTGGCGATACGCTCCGGGAACCCACCCGGGAGGAGTCGGCCCACGCGGTCGGCTACGTTATTGGCTCTGGTCGCCATGTCGTCCAGGAGACCGTCCGCCTGGGCGCCCATCCCGTGGCGCGCGGCGAGGCCTTTCCAATGCCTGCGTCTTACCTCGTAGAATTTGTAGTGTGCATTGGTCGTGCGAACCGCCATCGCCATTTTCAACTTGCGATAGTCGAACTGATGGGGACCTCGTCCACTGACGGGCCATGCGGAAAGCACGTCGTAAAGCGGGGTCATCCGGTACCGGCCGCCCGCGTCAATGCGAAGGCTGAAGTTCTTGGCGTGGCCATCGGGCGCGGCAAGCATCCAGAACAGCACCAGCGCCCGAAAGAACTGCCGCCGGTCTTCCTGGGCCTGGGTGGATCCGTCGAGCAGCTGAAAGATATCGGCCATGTCCGGACCGCCATCCGCTTCGTATTTACGCAGTGGTGAGATGCCCAGCGCCTGACACATGTCCTCTTGTGGCAAACGAACCCACCAGCTCCCGTCATCGGCGAGCCTGCGGTCGAAACGCTCGACGATGAGCGCCTTCTGCTTGTCGAATATCCCCATGTCGCAGTGAGCAACGGGAATGCCGAAATCCTCGAGAATTTTCGAGCAGAGCCATTCGTTCTCGACCGAACCGCTCATGTCGGCGCTCATATTGCCCACACGCCCCAAGGGGAGCTTGAAAATATGCGTGGTCGGCGTTGACCCCAGTGGCATGCACCACCGGTCACCGTCTCGCAACAAAGCGGTCTTTTCCTGCGCACCAGCCAACGAGATACGAAAGTCGTCATCGTTCCTCTGGCCGAGTGCCGCCACGCCAGCAGCGGATTTCAAGGCGCGGGCAACACCGTCGTCGTCGAGGGGCCGGGCCTGGATGCTGAAGACGTCGGTCGGTGTTTCACCTTCGGGAAGCACCTGGATCGCACCGACACAGTCCCGACCGATCTCGCGCAACAGCGAAAAGGCATCGGTGCCAGTGGCGCGCAGGCGCTCGGCAATACGCTTGCGAATGGCATCGCTGTCCGGGAGCAGGTTATCGAAATAGGCTTCGACCACTCCACCCCGGAACGGACGATTGCCGGCTACAAAGGGCATCGACAGGGAAAGCGGTCGCGCTTCGGCTGAGGCATGCCAGGTCGGGTCGTAAGTAAATACCTGGGCACGCGATGTTGTGTTCGACCATTGGCCGACCCGTTGCCCGTTCATCCATATCGTCAACACGTTGCTCATCCTTGGCATGGTTTTTTACCACCGGGCCTTCGGCGTGGACTTTGACGAAGCTTCAGCGACATCCTCATAGTCACGAAACACCATCTCGACGCCGAGCATGGCGCAGTACTGCATCACGCGCGTCGTGCTCGCCGTTTGCGGCTCGCGCTCCAGTTCGGACAGAGCTTGCTGGGTGATTCCCAGGCGCTGTGCCAGCTCCGCCTGGCTAAGGCCGCGTTGTTTGCGAAAAGCAGCGAGAATCGAAGCGAGTTGCCTGGGGGTTCGCACGGGGTAATCCACACCACCCTCCTTTCGGGCAGGACCGTTATCGTTGCTACCGCGTTACAGGCTACGGCTTGTTGACGATGAATACAAGCCAAAGCCTGTAAATATGCTTTACAAGCTTTAGCCTGTGAAATGCAAATACAAGCTATAGCTTGTATCGTCGTCTGATAATCTACGTCGTCACCCCTCAGTAAAGCTCATGCTCACCGACGCTACCAAAGCCGATATCCGCGCCGCCTATGCGCGCCTGAAGGACGGCTTGCCCGGCTTTCGCGGGCGCTCGTCGCAGTTGCGGATGATTGCCGAGGTCGCCAAGGCGCTGGCAGCGCCGGCAGGCGCGGCGGTGATCGAGGCGCCGACCGGTACCGGTAAATCGATGGCGTACCTGATCGCGGGGCTGGAAGTGGCCCGGGAGCAGAAGAAAAAGCTGCTGATCGCCACCGCGACGGTCGCCCTGCAGGAGCAGTTGGTGCAGCGGGATATCCCGCAGTACCTGACGCTGTGCGGCGTCGAAGCCAAGGTGGCGCTGGCCAAGGGGCGGCAGCGTTACCTGTGCCCGCGCAACCTGCGCATGGCCAGCGCCGAGCCCGCGGCGCAGACCGGATTCGCCTTCGACGCCGACCTCGCCCTGTGGTCGCGGCCACCGGCGGCGCGCGACACGCAGGCCGTCGCCAAGCTTAGCGAAGCCTTCGAATCGCGCGAATGGAACGGCGATATCGATACCAGCCCCGAACCGCTGTCCGATCTCGTGCGCGGCATGGTGACGACCAGCGCCGGCGGTTGCACGGGCCGCAAGTGCGGCGCGTTCGCGGTGTGCCCATTCTTCGTCGCGCGCCGCGCGATCGGCGACGCCGATATCGTGGTGGCGAACCAGGACCTGGTGCTCGCCGACCTGACCATGCCGCGCGACGAGGACACCTTCGGCGGCGTGATCCTGCCCAAGCCCGAGGAAACCCTGTACATCTTCGACGAGGCGCACCATGTGCCGGCGAAGGCGATCGATCGCGGCGCTTCGGACGTACATCTGGCGGTGGCTTCGCGCCGGCTCGGCAAGCTGCAGAACCAGATCCATGCCGCCTATTCGCTGACCGACAAGGAAAGCATCGGCAACCTCACGCTGGAAGCGGGCGACGAAAAGCTCGCGGAGTTGTCCGGCGCGCTGGAAGAAATCGAAACCGAAATCCGCATGGGCTGGACGCCCTCCTCCAATGAAGCCGAGCCGGTGTTCCGCGCCTCGCTGGGGAAATTGCCGGAGAATTGGGCGATGCATGCGCATGCGCTGCACCTGCTGACCCGCGACATCCAGCGCTGGCTGCGCACGGTGCGCCGTACCGTGGTGGAAATGGAAGCGGGCGGCCCCACCCAGGAGGCGCTGTCGCGCGAGCTCGGCATCGCACTGGAACGTCTCGAACGCCAGGTGCGCACCTGGCATGCATGGTCGGCCGAGGATCGCGAGAACGGCCCGCCGATGGCGCGCTGGGTGACGATGACGCCGGAACAACAGCTGGTCTGTCACGCCTCGGCCGTATCGGCTGGCGGGCTGTTGCGTAACGTCCTGTGGGATAACGCGGCCGCCGTGGTGATGACCTCGGCAACCTTGAGCGCCGGCGGAAATTTCCGCGGTTTCGCCGATGCGGTCGGCCTGCCGAACGACGCGGTGACGATCAGCCTCCCCTCGCCGTTCGACCTGGAACGCCAGGCCACGCTGGAAGTCCCCGCCTTGCGCACCTTGCCGGATGACCGCGAGGGCCATGCACGCGAAGTCGCCGAATGGCTGGCCGCGAACCTGGACTGGATGGCCGGCAACCTGGTGCTGTTCACCTCGCGCGCCAAGCTCGAACGCGTGCTGCAGGTGCTGCCGATCGAACACGTGCGCAAGGTGCGCGCGCAGGGTTCGTTGTCGAAAGCCCAGCTGATCGCCGAGCATCGCGAGGATGTCGAAGCCGGCAAGGGCAGTACCCTGTTCGGCCTGGCCTCGTTCGGCGAAGGCCTGGACCTGCCGGGCAAACTCTGCGAAACCGTGGTGGTCACCCAGCTGCCGTTCGCGGTGCCGACCGACCCGGTCGGGGCGACGTACGCGGAGTGGCTGGAGTCGCGCGGTCGCAATCCCTTCATCGAGGTCAGCGTGCCGGATGCGACGCGCCTGCTCACCCAGTACTGCGGCCGCCTGATCCGCACCGAGACCGATACCGGGCGCATCGTGCTGCTCGATCGCCGCGTGGTGTTGAAGCGCTACGGGCCCGGCATGCTCAAAGCCCTGCCGCCGTTCGCACGCTCCATCGAACGCGCCGCATGAGTTTGCTGGGCGTTTCGTCGTTGCATGCCGTGCCGTGGAAGAACGGGCTCGGCACCACCCGCGAACTGGCCATATATCCATCCGGCGCCGATACCGAAAGCTTCCTCTGGCGGATCAGCATCGCCGACGTCACCGATGCCGCGCCGTTTTCGTCGTTTCCCGGGGTGGATCGCTCGATCACCCTGCTCGAAGGCGCCGGTTTCATCATGACGCTGGACGGCGCGCGCGAACATGCGCTGACTACCGCCTATGCGCCGTTTGCCTTTCCAGGCGAGGCCAGCATCGATGTCGCCCTGGCCGGCGGCGCGACGCGCGACTTCAACCTGATGCTGCGGCGTGCCGGCGCCCGCGGCACGGTTGAGGTCTGGGCAGGCGCGGGCCATCGCCATGTCCCAGAGGACGCGGTCCTGCTCCATTGCGCCCGCGGCGCCCTGCGTGTCGAGGATACGTCGCTCGGCGCCGGGGACAGCTGGCTGGTGTCGACGCCCGTCCAGGACGTCGCCCTGAACGACGATGCCGTGGTGCTGGCGGTACGAGTCACCCTGCTTCAAGGATGACTGTCGACCTAGGTCGCCGGCGGCGACCTGGTCCATACTTGCGCCTGTTCCGTTACCCAGGCCAAACCCATGGCGGTGCTGATCCTAGGTCTCGTGCTGTTCCTCGGCATTCATTCGCTGCGCATTTTCGCGCCCGCCTGGCGTGACCGACAGGTCGCGCGGCTCGGCACGATGCGGTGGAAGGGGCTGTACGCGTTGGTGTCGATCATCGGTTTCGTGCTGATCTGCTACGGCTTCGGCCAGGCGCGGCTGCACCCGGTCATGCTTTACGGGCCGCCCGCTGGCCTGCGCCATCTCAATGGCCTGTTCGTACTGGTCGCCTCGATCCTGCTGTTCGCCGCATACGTGCCGAACAACCACCTCAAGGCGCGGCTCGGGCATCCGATGCTGCTCGCCGTGAAGGTCTGGGCCTTCGGCCATCTGCTCGCGACCGGCATGCAGTACGACGTCGTGCTGTTCGGCGCCTTCCTGCTCTGGGCGATCGTCGACTTCGTCGTCTCGCGCCGGCGCGATCGCGCGCTGGGCGTCGTGTACCCCGCGGGCAGCGTGCGCGGCGATGCCGTCACCGTCTTGCTCGGCATCGTCTTCTTCGTCGTGTTCGCCTTCTTCCTGCACACGCGCCTGATCGGCGTGAACCCCTTCGCCTGAGGAGTCATCGTGATCGCATTCCTGCTCTGGGTCCTGTTGTTCGTCTTTTGCTGGCCGCTGGCCTTGCTGGTCATCGTGCTCTACCCGCTGGTGTGGCTGATCAGCCTGCCGTTCCGCCTGATCGGCATCACCTTCGAAGCGCTGTTCGCCTTCCTGCGCGGCATCCTGTTCCTGCCGGCGCGGCTGTTGCGTGGTCGACCCGCTTGAATCGCACCGAGCTACCGGACGCGCCATCCTGCGCGCGCAACCGCGACCCGATCCTCGAGGTGCTTGCCGGGCACTTCGCGGACCGTTCGCGCGTATTGGAAATCGGTAGCGGTACCGGGCAGCACGCGGTGCATTTCGCCGCCAACCTGCCACAGCTCACCTGGCAGACCTCGGACCGTGAGGAATACCTGGACGGCATTCGCGGCTGGCTGGCCGATGCCAGGCTGGCCAATACGCCGCCGCCGCTACGGCTCGATGTCGAAGGCGAGTGGCCCACGGCAACCTTCGACGCCGTATTTACCGCGAACACCTTGCACATCATGAGCTGGCCCCAGGTCGAGCGGACCTTCGCGATGTTGCCGACGATCGCCGGCGATGACGCCAAACTGGTGGTCTACGGTCCCTTCAACGAGAACGGCCGCTTCACCAGCGACAGCAATGCCGCCTTCCAGGACTGGCTGAAGGAACGTGGCGAACATATGGGCATCCGCGACATCGAAGCGGTGGACGCGTTGGCCAATAAAGCGGGTTTCACCCGCATCGAAGACCGGCCCATGCCGGCGAACAACCGTATCGTGGTCTGGCAGCGCCGCGCCTGAGGCGTCCTTGACGGGCGATTCACGGATACCGGCCTCTGATGCGCATGTCGCCGGAGGATGCTGACATGCACTTTTCCCGTGTCTTGCTGGGACTGATGGCCGCCGCGAGTACGCAGGCGGCGCCCGTGCAATCGGTTGCCACACTGGACCTGAAACGCTATCTCGGCACCTGGCACGAGATCGCGCGCCTGCCGATGTTCTTCCAGCGCCATTGCGATCGCAACGTGACCGCGCATTACAGCGCCAACAGCGATGGCACGATCAGTATCCACAACGCCTGCATCAGGGAGGATGGCAGCACGATTGCAGCCGATGGCCTGGCCCGGCCCGGTCCGGGCCGCAAACCGGCGGAACTCCAGGTCCGTTTCGCGCCCGGATGGCTGGGCTGGCTACCCTTTGCCTGGGCCGATTACTGGGTGATCGCACTCGACGAGCAGCATTATCGCTGGGCGATGGTCGGTGAGCCGCGGCGGAAATTCCTCTGGATCCTGTCGCGCGATCCATCGATCGACCGCGGCACGTTCGAGAACCTGAAGGCACGGGCCATGGACATGGGTTACAGACTCGCGCCACTGATCGTCTCGGGCGAGATCCATTGACTGGCTACAATGCTGCTCTCGACCTGTCGCCGGAAAGCGCATGAGTATCCCCTGCCCTTGCGGGTCAGCCCGTTACCCGGACTGCTGCAAGCCTTTGCACGATGGTGAGGCGGCAGCGACCGCGGAGGCCTTGATGCGTTCGCGCTACAGCGCGTTCGTGCTTGGTCTTGAAGATTACCTGCTGGCGACCTGGCATCCGTCGACGCGGCCACAAGCGCTGGGACTGGCCGCACAGGTTCCGGCACCGACATGGCTGGGTCTGAGCGTGAAGCAACACCGGCCCGATGGCGATCGCGCCACGGTCGAATTCGTCGCTCGCTCTCGCGTTGGTGGCGGCAGTGCGCAGCGGTTGCATGAATTGAGTCGTTTCGTGCGCGAGGATGGGCGGTGGTTTTATGTGGATGGGGATATTCGCGACTGACCTCTTTGGCGGCGTTTTCGCGATTGTGTCGACGCCTGTCGCACCGGTGTTTCGCCCCGCTGCCGGTGGCCAGCGTGGAAGGTCTGGCCCCACATGATCGCGGCCTTTGCATTGCACGGTTTGCCGGACAGCAGTGGCCTGCGCCGGGGTGGCGGTGATCCTATGGTTTCGTTTGTCTCGCGAGGATCGCGGCTACTTCCGGATGCGCGAAGAACGCCACCTGTCGACGTGCTGCGGAGGGTCCCGCGCCTCTGGACTTCCAGTCCACGACGTCGCGCGACCTCAGTTCTTCCAACGTGGCATCGCCGGCAAGATCCGCCACCGGCATGCCCAATGCCCGCAACCACGCATTCAGCGGCTGCTTCCGCGCACGAGCAAGTCGCTCGACGAGTTCGCCCGCCTGCTTCTCGCCGATACCGGGAACGGTCGCCAGTCGCGCCGCATCCAGAGCGAACACATCCAATATGCCGCGAACCAGTCCGGCATCGACCAGCGCACGCCATGTCCCTGCTTTCACGCCTTCGATATCCAGTCCCTCGCGCCGCCCCAACCATTCGAGGCGCGCGACAAACTGCGACGCGCAGTCGGGCGACCAGCGCCAGCAGCTGAGCTCGCGATAGCGCCCGGGATCGGGTGGCACGACGTCGGGCCGGTCCAGTCCACGCCAGACCACCGAATCCACCCGCGGAATGGTGAGACCACCCAGGGCGATGGCGACACGGTCGCCCGGGCGCACGTCGAGCTTGCGCCAGCGCGCGACCGAGCCGAGGCCCACGCGGCGTACCGTGCGGTCGTCGACGCGCACCGGATCGACGACCAACAGGGGTGTGATGCGTCCGGTGCGGCCAATGGTGAATTCGATGGCGCGGACCTGGGCGAGGCCCTGGGCGGGAGGGTATTTCCACGCGACGGCCCAGCTGGGTGGCTCCGGCTTCCAAAGGGTCGACGACGGACGGCGTCCCTGGCGGATCACGATGCCATCGGTGGCGAAGGGCATGGGCTGGTTGAACCAGCGCTGCCGCCATCGCGTGACATCCGTGGCCTCGGTAACCCGTTCGGTCAGCGATACAGTCGCCTTCAGACCCATGCGTTCGATGCCGAGCAACCGCGCCTCCATCTCGGCCGGACCGTCGGTCCAATCCCAGACGAACAGATCGATACGCGCCGCCGTGGAGGCGTCGAGCTGCTTCCGGGCCATCGCGCCGGCGACCTTGCCGCGTGCACCGACACCGCCGTCGCGATGTTGCACGTGCTCGCGCAGCCGCCAGACCAGCTCGCCTTGCAGGACCACGCGGGCAGGACCCTGGTGCAGGAGCTTCGGCACGGCGGCGATCTTCGCCACCTGCCCGGTCCAGTCCGCACCGTAGGCACCGTCACCGCGACTGAAGGCCTGGATCAGGCGGCGGTGTTCGTAAACCAGGGTAACGGCCACGCCATCGGCTTTTGGCTGTACCCATAGATCGTCTTCATCGCGCATGCGGATCCAGTCCGCGACGGCGCGTTCGTCGGCAAGTTTGTTCAGCCCGGTTTGCGCGACAGGGAGTGCCAGCGTGCCCCGCGCGTGACGCACCGGCGCTGAGGACTTGCCCGGGGGGAAACAGCCATTCCAGACGGCAAGCATGTCCATCGACTGGTCGTAGATCGTATCGGCGACCGGGGTGAGGCCGTCGCGGTGATAGGCCGCGTCCCAGCTTTCGATGCGTTCGCGCAAGGCGGCGATTTCGTGTCGCGCCTGCTCTGGCGTCCAGTAGGGGCAGTCGGCGGCAATGACGCCACGGGAAATCAGCAGGGTAAGCAGAAAGACCTGGCATCGCTTGCCCATGATGCGTTTCCGTCCGGAAAGGACGGGCAGCGTAGGTCGTGCGGGACGGGAAGCATGTCGGTCGACAGCGCGCCGACAGGTCGGCGTCCCTATTCAGTCGCCGCCGAGGCCGATGGCCGTTTCGCCCAGGGCAATGCCGTTGGGGCCGAAACGGCGTTCGACGATGGTCACCGCATCGTCGTGATCCACGGCGACGATGGTGCTGGCGCGGGTACCGTAGTGCTCGCCGACGATAAAGGCGCTGGACAGCGCGCGCTCCCGCTCGATGCCGACACCAGTATCGGGCAGCACATCGTCCGGCCAGCCGGCGCTGTCGGCGAGCATGGCGAACAGGCTTTCGAAATCGTCCACGCCACCGACCTGGATCCATTGGCCCAGGCGCTCGGTGAGCATCCTCGTCTTCGGCCAGGGAGCATTGAAGTCCGCATTGGACAGGCCATGGATGCCGGCATCCACCGGCTGTGCGCGGGCTTGCGGATGGTTGCCCAGGTAAAACGCCTGCCGCGCATCGAAGGTCAGCAGGTTGAACGGGCGGTATTGCGAGGCGGTGTCCTGCAGCTCGCGCGCATGCTCGGCGACGGGCATGGTGCTGCGCAGGTAGTCGGCAACGATCAGCCCCCGGGAAAGGCCGTCATGGCTGGCCCCGGGATCGCGTACGTTGGTGATCGCACTGACCCGGCCGTGCGGCGCGGCGCCGAGCCAGGTGCCGCCGGCTTCCAGGTCGCGGCCACCGACGATGTCCGGATGGTCGTGCCAGGGTGCCAGCGGGGCGGTGGGGCGCGCGTGGAACTCGTCCCGGTTGCCGAGCAGCAACAGGCGCCAACGCGGGTGTGCTCGCCAGGCAAAGGCGATCAGGCACATGGAGCGGCTGAACTCGGCTGGGGCATGCGGAGCATTGTCCGGGATGGGCCCGGACAATGGTAGCCAAAGCTCACGCGGCTACGCGAGCCGTCGCCGTCGCCAGCATCCGGACGATCGAGCCGGCGGCTTCGCGGCCGTCATAGACCGCCCGCACCACCAGGTCCGCCCCGCGGACATTGTCGCCGCCGGCGAAAATGCGCTCGTGCGAGGTCTGTAGCGGCAGCCGGCCGTCGGCGCCGACCACGATCCGGCCGCTGGCGTCGAGCCTGACGCCATGGTCGGCGCACCAGGCCGGCGGGCTGGGCTGGAAGCCGAAAGCCTGGATGACCACGTCGGCGCGCAGCTCGCTTTCGCTGCCGGGCACATTGCGCGGACGGGGCCGCCCATCGCCGTCGTCGACCAGTTGGGTCTCGACCACGCTGACCGCCCGCACCCGGCCGTTCTCGCCGAGCAGGGCCAGTGGCTGGCGCTGGAACAGGAATTCCACGCCTTCCTCGCGGCTGTAACCGACCTCGCGGCGCGAGCCGGGCATGCTCGATTCGTCGCGGCGATAGACGCAGGTGACCGAGGCAGCGCCGAGGCGGATCGCGGTGCGGTTGCAGTCCATGCCGGTGTCGCCGCCGCCGAGCACGACGACATGCTTGCCGGCGATGTCATAGGCCGCTTCGGGCGCCTCGTCGCGGAGCAGGCGTTCGGTGTTGGCGATCAGGAACGGCAGGGCGTCATGCACGCCTTGCAGTTCGCGGCCCTCGAGCTGGCCATCGACATAGGTATAGGCACCCGTGCCGATGAAGACCGCGTCGTAGCCCTCGAGCAGTTCGTCGAAGGCGATGTCGCGGCCGATCTCGACCCCGAGCCTGAACACCACGCCCATGCCCTCGAGCACGCCGCGACGCGTACGCACCACGGCCTTGTCGAGCTTGAACGGGGGGATGCCAAAGGTGAGCAGGCCACCGATCTCGTGCTGGCGATCGAAGACATCGGCGGCGATGCCGGCGCGACGCAGGCGGTCGGCACAGGCAAGGCCGGCGGGGCCGGCGCCGACGATGGCGACGCGCTGGCCGGTCTCGCGCACGTGCGACAGGTCCGGGCGCCAGCCCTGGCGGAAGGCCTCGTCGGTGACCCAGCGCTCGACGCTGCCGATGGTGACCGCGCCGAACTCGCCCTGCTCCAGCGTGCACGCGCCCTCGCAGAGACGGTCCTGCGGGCAGACGCGGCCGCAAATCTCGGGCAGCGGATTGGTCTCGTGCATCAGCGTGGCCGCCTCGAACAGGCGGCCGTCCTGGACCAGCTTCAGCCAGTTCGGGATGTAGTTGTGCACCGGGCAGGCGTGCTCGCAGTACGGATTGCCGCAGTCGATGCAGCGCTCCGATTGCGTGGCCGCCTCGGACGAGGCGAAATCGCCGGCGATCTCGCCGTAACCGAGCACGCGGATTGCGACCGGCACCGTGCGCGGGTTCTGCCGCGGCACCTCGAGGAAGCGGAAGTCCTTGCTGCTCATGCGGCGCTCCTCAGTTCCTCGGCCAGCGCATCGAGGCTGGCGGCTTTCGGCTTGACCAGCCAGAAGCGCTGCAACAGGCCGCGGAAATCGGTAAGCACATGCCGGCCCCAGGCGCTGCCAGTGGTTTCGACATGGCGCGCGATCAGGCCACGCAGATGCTGCATGTAATGCTCCATGCCCTCGGGCGAGATGCGCACGATGTCGACCAGTTCGTGGTTGTAGCAGTCGACGAAGTCGCGTTCGAGGTCGAGCACGTAGGCGAAACCGCCGGTCATGCCCGCGCCGAAATTGAGGCCGGTGCCGCCGAGCACGGCGACGATGCCGCCGGTCATGTACTCGCAGCAGTGGTCGCCCGCGCCTTCGACGACGGCGAGCGCACCGGAATTGCGTACCGCGAAGCGTTCACCGGCACGACCGGCCGCGTAGAGCTCGCCACCGGTGGCGCCATAAAGGCAGGTGTTGCCGATGATCGCCGCGTCCTGGCTGGCGAAGGGCGAATCGGACGGCGGCCGGACCACGATGCGTCCACCGGCCATGCCTTTGCCGACGCCGTCGTTGGCTTCACCGACCAGGTCGATCTGCACGCCGCCGGCATTCCAGGCACCAAGGCTCTGTCCCGCGCTGCCTTCGAGCGCCAGCAGGATCGGATGTTCGGCCATGCCGGCATCGCCCCAGCGACGGGCGACCTCGCCGGACAGGCGCGCGCCGATCGCGCGATCGGTATTGGCGATGGGGTAATGGAAACCGCCGCCAAGCCCTTTCGCAACGGCATCGTCGGTGTCCGCGGCGATACGCATCGCCAGCGAGGCCGGGTCGCGCATCGGATTGCGTGCCAGCGTGCAGGCGAAATCGACCTTGCTGCCGAGGCCATCCTCGGAAATCAGCGGCGACAGGTCGAGCTGGCGCTGGCTGGGCGTGATGCCCGGCTGCTGCTCGAGGCGATCGCTCTGCCCGATCAGCTCGGCCAGGCTGCGCACGCCGAGTCGCGCCATGTGCTCGCGCACGTCCTCGGCGACGAAGCGGAAGTAATTCATCACCATGTCCGGCAGGCCGATGAAATGCTTCTGGCGCAGCACGGGATGCTGGGTGGCGACGCCGGTGGCGCAGTTGTTCAGATGGCAGATGCGCAGGTATTTACAGCCGAGCGCGACCATCGGGCCGGTGCCGAAGCCGAAGCTTTCCGCCCCGAGCATCGCGGCCTTGATCACGTCGAGACCTGTCTTCAGGCCGCCATCGGTCTGCAGGCGCACGCGTCCACGCAGGTCGTTCAGGCGCAAGGTCTGCTGGGTCTCGGCCAGGCCGAGCTCCCACGGTGTGCCGGCGTACTTGATCGAGGTCAGCGGGCTGGCGCCGGTACCGCCGTCGTGGCCGGAAACGGTGATCAGGTCGGCGCCGGCCTTGACCACGCCGGCGGCGACGGTGCCGACGCCAGCATGCGCGACCAGCTTCACCGAGACCAGGGCCGAAGGATTCACTTCCTTCAGGTCGTGGATCAGCTGGGCGAGGTCCTCGATCGAATAGATATCGTGGTGCGGCGGCGGCGAAATCAGGCCGATGCCGGGCTTGGCATAACGCAACCGCGCGATGGTCGCGTCGACCTTATGCCCGGGTAACTGGCCGCCTTCGCCGGGCTTGGCGCCTTGGGCAATCTTGATCTGCAGCACTTCGGCGTTGACCAGATACGCCGGGGTGACGCCGAAGCGACCGGACGCGACCTGCTTGATCTTCGAGGCGCGCTCGGTGCCGTAGCGCGCGGGATCTTCGCCGCCTTCGCCGGAGTTGCTGCGCGCGCCGAGCCGGTTCATCGCGATCGCCAGCGCTTCATGCGCCTCGGGCGACAGCGCGCCCAGCGACATGCCGGCGGAGTCGAAGCGCTTCAGGATCGTCTCGACCGGCTCGACTTCCTCCAGCGGCACCGGCGTGCCCGCGCGCGGCGACAGCAGGTCTCGCAGCGCGGATGGTGGCCGCGTGTCGACATATTGCGCGTAGCGGCGGTAGTCGGCCGGGTCACCGGTGCGCACCGCCACCTGCAGGCTGGCGATCACATCCGGGTTGTACATGTGGAACTCGCCGCCATGCACGTACTTGTACAGGCCACCGGCACGCAGCGACTGCGCCTCGTCCCAGGCCTCGGCGGCGAGCACGCGCTGCTCGGCTTCGAGGTCGGCGAAGCCGGAACCGCCGATGCGCGATGGCGTGCCGGCGAAGCACAGGGCAACGACTTCCGGCGCGAGGCCGACGATTTCGAACAACTGGGCGCCGCGATAACCGGCAACGGTCGAGATACCCATCTTCGACAGGATCTTCAGCAGGCCCTTGCGGATACCACGACGATAATTGCGGCCGATCTCGCGCGAAGCGCCCTCGCCATTGCGGATATGCCCGCTACGGCCGAGGTCGAACAGGCTCTGGTAGGCCAGCCACGGATAGATCGCGGTCGCGCCGAAACCGAGCAGGCAGGCAAAGTGGTGCGGATCGCGCGGTGTCGCCGTCTCGACCATGATGTTGCACTGGCAACGCAGGCCGGTGTCGATCAGTCGCGAATGCACGGCGCCGACCGCGAGCAGGGAATGGATCGGCAGCAGGTCGCGCTGCGGGTAGCGGTCGCTAAGGAAAACGATTTTCACGCCACGGCGCACCGCCGCCTCGACGTCGTCGCAGATGCGCCGGATCGCCGATTCGAGGTCCTCGTCGGCGCCGTACATCAGGTCGAAGCGCGGCGTGTCCTGGTATTCGGGCGTGGCCAGGATCTGGCGCAGCTTGCGCTGCGAGAGCACCGGCGAGTTGAGCAGGATCTGCCGCGCGTTCTCCGGACCCAGCTCGAAGATATTGCGCTCCTGGCCGATCTGGGTCACCAGCGACATCACCAGCCGCTCGCGCAGCGGATCGATCGGCGGATTGGTGACCTGGGCAAAGCCCTGGCGGAAGCGGTCGAACAGCGGGCGGATCTGCCGCGAGAGCACGGCCATCGGGGTGTCGTCGCCCATCGAACCGGTGGCTTCGGCCTCGGTTTCGGCGATGACCTTCAACACCGACTCGCTTTCCTCGCGGGACAGTCCGTACAGCTTCTGGTAGCGCTTGAGTTCGGCCGCCGGCAGCGGCTCGGCGGCAAGGCTCGGATCGATCAGGTCGGACTCGAGGTAGCTCACCCCGTCGCGCAGCCAGTCGCGGAACGGCGCGCGCTTGCGGTTGATCGCATCGATATCGGCGTCGTGCAACAGCCGGTGCTCGCGAAAATCCACCGCGATCATCTCGCCCGGCCCGAGCCGGCCCTTCGCGACAACACGCGATGAAGGCACGTCCCACAGGCCCGCTTCGGACGCCACGATCAGGTGATTGTCGTCGGACAGCGCCCAGCGCGCCGGACGCAGGCCGTTGCGATCGAGCGTGCATGCCGCATAGCGGGCATCGCACATCACCAGGCCGGCGGGACCGTCCCAGGGTTCGCTGTGCAGCGCGTAATACTCGTAGAACGCGGCGAGATCCTCATCGAGGTCCTCGCGTGCGGCGTAGGCGGGCGGCACCAGCACGCGCATCGCGTTGAGCAGGTCCATGCCGCCGGTCAGCAACACTTCCAGCGCATTGTCCAGGCTCTCCGAATCCGAGCCGCTCTGGCGGACCAGGGGGCCGATATCGGTCAGGTCCACCTTCGGCGAACGCAGCACCGCCGAGCGGGCCTGCATCCAGCGCCGGTTGGCGCGGATCGTGTTGATCTCGCCGTTATGCGCCAACAGGCGGAACGGCTGGGCCAGTCGCCACTGTGGCGAGGTATTGGTCGAGAAGCGCTGGTGGAAGACCACCGCGTCGGCGGCCAGCGCCGGATGGGCGAGGTCCGCATAGACCTCGCGCAAGTGGCCGGGTGCGGCCATCGCCTTGTAACCAATGACCTGGGAGGACAGCGAGACGACATAGAACTGCTTATCTTCGGCCAGCGCGGTCTCGGCGCGGCGTCGCGCGCGGAACAGCGCGACCTCGAAGGTCTCGTCGTCCATCGACGGCGCGGCATCGACGAAGACCTGGCGCACGCGCGGCATCGAGGATGCCGCCAGCGGACCGCAGGCGTCCGGATCGACCGGCACATCGCGCCAGCCGGCGACGATCGCGCCGGCCTCGACGAGCTGGCGCTCCAGTTCGAGCGCGCCCGAGTCATCGCCCTTCGGATCGAGGAAGACCAGGCCGGCGGCGAAACGTGCCGACACGGCAATACCGGCCTCCGTCGCCAGCGCGCGCAGCCAGTCGTGCGCACGATGGATCAGCACACCGCAACCGTCGCCGCTGATGCCGTCGGCGTTGACGCCGCCGCGATGCGAGAGCTTGGCCAGCGCGGCGAACGCGGTATCGACCAGCGCGGTGCTGGCGTGACCGTCGATCTGCGCGACCAGCCCGAAACCGCAGCTGTCGTGTTCGAACGCCTCGTCATAGAGGCGCGGATTGCCTTGCGTCACCATCGCCTCCTCCTGGCTTCAGGCTGTGCTGGGTAGAACAACAGGGTATGTCTCCAGGCAGACCCGTCCCTCGCGGCGATACGGCTGCCGCCAAGGGAACGTGAAGGGCATGCGCCCCACTTTACGCATATTTGCGGCAATGCGTCAAAATGTTTTGGACGTCCAAATCGCGCCGACCCCTGCGACACGGATCGGAGCGCGCCAGACCAGGGTGGCCAGGAGGCCGCCCGGCCGGCCGTTTTCCTGCATACCACCGTGCGGCGAAGACCCATGAATAAGTGATAATCCCGGGATGCACCCAACGCCCCGATTCCTCCCCTTCCTGCTGCGCGGCTGCCTGGCGGGCGCCCTCGCCTGCGCCCTCGCTGGCTCGGTCCTCGCTGCCCAGGAGGCCAAACCCAAGGCCGAACAGGCCGAGGCGAAGCAGAAACTGGACGACGTACGCACGCGCATCGAGTCGCTGACCAAGGACCAGCGCGATACCGCCAACCAGCGCGACAGTGCCAATGCGGTGCTGGCGAAGCAGGCCGAGCAGGTCTCGGCGGCCGCGAAAGCCGTCCGCGAGACCGACAACGAACTGGCCGCCCGCCAGCAGGACCTGGCCCAGCTGGGCGAGCAGCGCACCGCCCTGCAGAAGGGTTTGGAAGCGCAGCGTGGCGCGCTGGACGACCTGCTCCGGGCGACCTATAGCCTCGGTCGCGGCTCGGACCTGCAACTGCTGCTCGGCGACCAGGACATCGCAAGAATTTCCCGCGCCCTGGCCTACTCGCGTTACTTCCAGGAGAACCGGGTCGAGCGGATCAAGGGCCTGGTCGCGGATCTTTCCCGCCTGCAGGAGGTCGAACTCGCCATCACCAACGAACAGAAGGCGCTGGAAACGGCCAAGACCGAACGCGAGCAACGGGCCAGGGCCCTCGAGGCACAGCGCGGCCAGCAGCAGAAGCTGCTCGCCGACACCGACGCGAAATACAAGGACCAGGCCCAGCGGCTGGCCGCGCTGAAGCAGGACGAGCAGGCGATGAATGCCCTGGTCGCCCGGCTGCAGAAGGTCATCGACGAGGCGCCCAAGGTCAGCGCGCCGTCGGCGCCGAAGGGAACGCCCGCCGGTACGCCGGCGGCCAACCTGCGCGGCGACCTGCCCTGGCCGGCGGCCGGCGCGGTCCATGAATACGGTGCGGGCGTGACCATCGTCGCCACTCGCGGCGGCGAAGTGCATGCGGTAGCCCGCGGCCGGGTGGTTTTCGCGAACTTTCTACGCGGCTACGGCATGATGTTGATCCTGAACCACGGCGACGGCTGGATGAGCCTGTACGGTAACAACGAGACACTGCTGCATGGCGTGGGCGACATGGTCGAGGCCGGCGAGTCCGTCGGCACGGCCGCGGCGCCGAATGGCGCCAATGGAGGCGTGTATTTCGAGCTACGCCAGAACGGCAAGCCGGTCGATCCACGGTCGTGGTTGAGCAAACGGAAATAATGCAAGACTTTCGGAGATTACGGATGCGTCTTTCCACCCTCACGCGGGCCTGCCGGATCGCGTTCGCCGGCTCCGCGCCGCTCTTGCTGGCGCTGGCCGGGAATGCCTTCGCCCAGGCCGCGCCGCAGAAGCCCCTTCCGCAGCCGGATGCCCCCGCCTCGTCTTCCACGGCGGCCCTGCCGCCGGCCGATGCCCCCGCTTCGGCCAGTTCGACGGCCGGTGCCGATCGCGTCGACCTCGACGATATCCGCAATTTCACCCGCGTGTACCAGATCGTCCGCCAGGCCTATGTCGAGAAAGTCGACAACAAGACCATCATGAAAGCGGCCATCAGCGGCATGCTCACCGGCCTGGACCCGCATAGCGAATACCTGGACAAGGACGGTCTGGCCGAACTCGATGAGGACACCACCGGCCAGTACGGCGGCCTCGGCATCGAGGTACTGGAGGTCGATGGCACGCTGAAGATCATCGCGCCGATCGACGACACCCCGGCCTCGCGCGCCGGGATCAAGCCGGGCGACACCATCATCAAGATCGACGACAAGCCGATCGACTCGGAGAACATCGACGAGGGCTTCAAGAAACTGCGCGGCGACCCGGGCAGCAAGATCAAGCTCACCGTCGTCCACGAGAAATCGGACAAGCCGATCGACCTGGACCTGGTTCGCGAGCGGATCGCCGTGACCAGCGTGAAGGTGCGTGAGCTGGAATCCGGCTATGTCTATATCCGCCTGAGCCAGTTCCAGGAAGACACCGCGACCGACCTGGAGAAGAAGCTCGGCGATTTCATCAAGAAGCATGGCGCGCCGAAGGGCGCGGTACTCGACCTGCGCTCCAATCCCGGTGGCCTGCTGACCACGGCGGTCGGCGTCAGCGACGATTTCCTCGAGTCCGGCGTGATCGTCACCACGCGTGGCCGCCTGCCCGATGCCAACCTGCATTTCGATGCGCACCCCGGCGACCTGCTGAATGGCGCGCCGATGGTCGTACTGGTCGACAACGGTACCGCCTCGGCCGCCGAGATCGTCTCCGGTGCGTTGAAGGACCATCATCGTGCGCTGATCATGGGTCGTCGCACCTTCGGCAAGGGCGTGGTCCAGACCGTGCTGCCGCTGGACCAGGACCATGCGGTGAAGATCACCACGGCGCGCTACTACACGCCGAACGGCACATCGATCCAGGCCGAAGGCATCAAGCCGGACATCGCCCTGGCCGACCTCGCGGTCAACAAGAGCGACACGCCACCGCAATTGATCGGCTCCGAGGCCGACCTGCCCAACCATCTGGTCAACGAGAAAGC
>DASYLE010000042.1:0-30015 GCA_036009745.1 Luteibacter sp.
GTCCGGGAATGGCAGCGTGCCTTCCCGATAGGCCTTGACGGCAATGTCGTTGCCGAGAATGGCACGTAAATCGTTGAGTTCTCCCTCCTCGTGGGCGACGGAGATCAGCTTCCAGTCGCGGTAGCCGGCAGGAGGGGTATCCCCAAAACCGGACGGATTTTTGTTGTCACCCCCGGCAGCAGAGGACAGCACGATCCCTCCGAGGCCAACCACCAGGACAGTCAGAAGCGCGAGCACTTTAGTGTGTTTCATGGAGCCTCCCCGTAAGTGTCAGCCGGTAACTTACGACGATTCTGCGCCTCCACGCCCGCGTTCGCCACGACATGCATGCCGACGACCGAGGGGAATCACGGTTCGGCCTGCCGGGCGGGTAGGGTCGCCAGGAGCGGGCCAAGCCCCTCGGCGAAGGTGAGGTGCGTGATCACGGCATCGCGGAGCTTTTGATACGGCAGACTCGCCAGCATCGCTGTCTGCATGGCGGTCATCACCTCGCCGGCTTCCGAGCCGATCATCGTGAAACCCAGGATGCGATCGTCGTTCGCGCTGACGAGTACCTTCATGAAGCCCTGCGTTTCGTCAGTCGCCTCGGTTCGGAGCACATGGCTCATGGGCAGCTTCGCTACGCGAACGGCGATACCTTGACGTTGCGCATCGCCCTCGCGCAGACCGACATGCGCCAGCGGTGGGTCGGTGAAGACCGTGTACGGAATCAATCGGTCACTTGTCCTACGGTCGCCGCCGGCCATGTTATCGCGCACGATCCTGAAATCGTCCACCGATACGTGTGTGAACTGGGGGCTTCCCGCCACCTCGCCGATCGCCCAGACCCCTGGTGCCGTCGCTTGCAGTCGTTCATTCACACGAATATAACCCCGTTCATCCACCGCGATACCGGCGTCTTCCAGCCCGATATCCGCCGTGTTTGGCATACGTCCTACCGCGACGAGCATGTCGCTGCCCTCGATCGCCTGTTCACCCGAAGCGGTACGCAGGAGCACGCGGATGCGCGTTCCCGAATGGCCTTCGACATTCACGATTTCCGCGCCCAGGACCACGTCGATCCCTTCGTCGCGCAGAAGCCGGAGCATCTCCTGGGCGATGTCCGCATCTTCGCGTCCCAGCAGCTGCGCCCCGTGTTCAATGATGGTCACCCGGCTACCGAAGCGCCGATAAGCCTGTGCCAACTCAAGCCCGGTGTATCCGCCACCGAGTACGATCAGGTGTGCCGGCGCATAATCGAGTTCGAGGGCACCAATGTGGGTCAGCGGTTCGGCACGGCGCAGGCCCGGAAGGTCCGGAACAGCCGCGTGTGTCCCCACGTTGACGACCACCTGGTCGCCGCTGAACGTGCGTGTGCCACCGGCGTTGAGCTGGACCTCGATCTGCCTTGGTCCGACGAATCGGCCGCTGCCCATGACCAACTCGGCGCCACTCGATGCATAGGCCGCGATATGAAAGGCCGTTTCGCGCTCCACCATGCCGCGCTTGCGTTCGCGGACCTTGGCCATGTCGATGGTTATGGGCCCGGTGAACACGCCAAAGCCGGCAGCTTGTTGCGTGAGATGTGCAACGCGCGCGCTCCAGATTTCGTTCTTGCTGGGAAGGCAAGCCACGGCGGGGCATGAGCCACCCACCCACTGTCGTTCGACGACCGCTACGCGTTGGCCCGATCGACCGAGATGCCAGGCAAGCAGCTTGCCGCCCTGGCCGCTACCCAGGATCAACGTATCGAAATGTTCCGCTTGAGACATGTCGTTCTCCTTGAGTAAAGCCATCAGGACTTCCCCGGAGGATCGACGATCGGTGACAACCAGGGAAGACTCGAAAGAGTCTTGCCATGCTCAACCCTTTTCGAAAGGCTACGCGGAAAACGTCACTCTCACGGAGACTGCGATGACCACGATCGACGACGCCTCTTCGGAAACCACGATGCTTTCCCTCGAGGTTGTCCAGATACCCGTGACCGATATCGAACGCTCGCTTGCCTTCTATAGCCGGCAAGTCGGCTTTTCCCTCGATGTCGACTATCACCCCACGGCCGACTTTCGGGTCGTGCAACTCACGCCTGCCGGATCGGCCTGTTCCATCCAGTTGGTCGGCGCCAGCTCGGCCGCCCGCGTCCAGGGTCTTTACTTGGTAACCAGCGATCTGGAGCGCAGCCGGGCAGGCCTGGTGGCCCGGGGTATCGCGGTGGGAGACGTGCGGCACAAGGACCCGATTGAGACCTGGGTCGGCGGCTGGCGTCCGGACCTGGATCCGCAGCGTCGTGATTACGCAAGCTTCGCGGAATTCGCCGATCCGGACGGCAATACCTGGACGCTGCAAGAACGCGGTTATCGCAAGGTTTGAAACCTATTCACCTATCGAAGGCACACCACCATGGGACTTTCCTGGCAACAAGGTCCGCTGAGCACGTCGCCGGCGGGTCGATTCCTCACCCCCGAGCCACTACCGGAACGACTGCTGTTCGCCGAGCCCCTACGCCGACGGCTTCGCGTCAAGCTGGCGGATCAGTGGATTGTCGATAGCGAGAACGTGCTCCTGTTGCACGAACCCGCACGCTATCCCGTTGCGTATTTCCCGTTGGCCGATGTGCGTCCTGGCGTGCTCGTTGCCGAGAACCGGACCACGAAGCACCGCGACCTGGGCGACACCGTGTGGTTTTCGGTCGAGGTGGGAGACCGCAGGGTGGAACGCGCCGCCTGGCAGCACGCCGCGCTACCTGATTACGCGGGCGATCTTCGCGACCGCGTCGCGTTCGCATGGCGTGCCATGGATGCCTTCTACGAGGAAGACGAGCGCATCGTCGGCCATGCGGCAGACGCCTACCATCGCATCGACATCCGCCAGACCTCGCGCCACCTGGTCGTCAGGGAAGGGGAGAAGGTCATCGCCGATACCCGGCGTCCACTCGTGCTCTTCGAATCGGGGTTTGCACCTCGCTGGTACGTGCCACGCGAGGATATCGACGAAGAGGCGCTTATCCCGGTTGAAGGCCAGACCTTCTGTCCCTACAAAGGCCTGGCCAGCTACTACGACATCGGCAGCCGCAAGAAGGCTGCGTGGTACTACCCCAAGGCCTGGACGGAAGTGAGCCGCATCGCCAACCTCGTTTCCTTCGAGCCTGACGAGGTCGACGTCGTCCTCGACGGCAGGAAGCTCGCCCTCGACCCGGGGCAAAACGTGGTCGCCCACGGCATCGACCGCGGGCTGGATCCGGACGAGCTGCTCGATCGCGGCTGAGCCGACGACAGGCTTTGTTGCGCTCTTAAACGATGCGCACCTGGTTGACGTTGTTCTTGGGGTCCATCCAGAACGCTTCGTTCGCGAAGCGCCCGAAGATCTCGCGCGGCAAGATGGGCTGGCGTTCGATCGCCTCCACCTTCGGTCGGACCGAATGCAGGCCGGGCATGCCGACGCGGGCATCGAACTCGTCCGCGTTGTACTCGATGTGGTCGAAGTCGTGCTCGAACCAGGGCTCATCGAGGAACTCGTAGACCGCGCGCACGGCCGCGGCCGGGTCGCTCGCCAGGCTCTCGTAGGTCAGCATCAGCAGGTGGTCCTGCGCATGCGGGCCGTAGAATGCTTCCTTGGTGGCCTGGTAGGCAAAGCCCACCATGCCGCGCGGATCGGTCAATGCCTCGATGCGCGAGTACACCGTGGTGTTGGTATCGAAGCGGAACACCTTGCTGACGCTGACCGGTTGCCTGCGTACCAGTTTCTCCATGCTGTCCAGCACCCAGGCCAGCTGGCGTACGCAGGCAATGACCTTCACCCCGGGGAACAGTGCGTCGAGCAACGGCATCCGGCTGCACCACAGCCGGCTGGTGTCGAACACCACCTCGGCGCCTGCCTCGACGGAGTAGAAGTTCTCGACCAGTCCGCGCAACAGGGCGACGCGCTGCTCATCGGAAACATCGAACGAGAAATCGTTCTTGCTGCTTGCTTCGGACATCACCACGCCCATGATGTCGGCGAGCGGGCTGGTCATGCCTGCGCGAAAGCGCGGATTCTGGTTGAGGATGGCGGCCAACAGGGTGGTGCCGGCGCGCGGCAGCCCGGAGATGAAGTGGAACTTCCGTGGCGAGGTGCTGGCATCTGGCATGGCTGTTCCTTTCGATCGGTGGCTTGGGTTGCAGGATAGCCCGGCTCAGGGGGCAGGTGCCGTCGATGCGCGTATACGCATTTCGTAACCGACTTCGACCATGCTGGGCTCTCCCTTGCCCAAGACGCGAAGCAGCAGTTCCTCGGTGGCGCGCTTGCCCATGTCACGCACCGGCTGGTGGACGGTGGTCAGCAGGGGCCACACCTGCGTTGCGATGGTGGTGTCGTCGAAGCCGCAAATGGAGATGTCGCCGGGAACCGACACCCCGGCCTCCGCGGCCGCCCAGATCGCGCCGACGGCCATGTCGTCGTCCGCCGCGAAGATGGCGGTTGGCCGCGGCTTTAACGCGAGCAACTGGCGAGCTGCGGCCACCCCGGACGCGAAAGAAAAACGGCCCTGGACCATGTACGCAGGGTCTTCCTTCAGGCCCGCGCGCTTCAAGCCGTCGCGGTAGCCGGCGAGGCGCCAGATGCCTGCGCCGTGCTTGGGGTCGCCAAGGATATGGGCGATGCGGCGGTGGCCCAGCGATACAAGGTGATCCACCATCGCCGCGGCGGCTTCGCGCTCGCTGAGTATCACGCCGATGCAGCCCTTGGATTGGCGCGGGGCGATCGAGGCAAACGGAAGGTCGTTCTCGCGCAGGTACTTGAGCAGTTTCGGATGGTCGGTGATGGGGGGCGTCAGGATCAACCCATCAGGCTGGTGGCGCGAAATGATGCCCTCGACGCGCTCGACGAAGTCCGGCGCCGTCGAGACCAGCGGCTGCACCATCATGCTGTACTGCTTCGCCTCGCACGCTTCCAGCACGCCCGCCTGGACTTCCATGATGTAGCTTGGCGACAGGTTGTCGTAGAGCAGGCCGATCAGGAAGGAGCGGTTCGTCGCCAGGCTACGCGCCGAGTTGAGCGGCCGGTAATGGAGTTCCGCCACGGCCGCGAGCACGCGTTCCCGCACCGAATCGCGCACGTTCGGCTCGTTGTTGAGCACGCGCGATACGGTCTTTTTCGAGGTGGCCGAGGCACGGGCGACATCGTTGATGGTCACGCGTGACATGGAAGCCTTTGCGTATTCAATGCTCTGTTCCCCGTGTGGCGGCAGCCGGAACGCTCTGGGCCGGGACGTTCCACCCACTCACTTCGACCACAGGCGCGGCCGTTCCCTGCGACGCGTATCGCGCGGTCAGGACCATCGACTCGCCGGGCCAAAGCGTGACGTCATTGTCATTCCACAGTATCGGCAACGCAAGGTCGCCTTTCGCGCCACGCCTGATCGATACATGCTGGAACAGCGCCACGGCTTTTGACGATGCGGGCACCGACAACGTCACCGTGGTGACGTTGTCCTTTCCCTCGCGTCGTGTTGTTACGTGGACCTCGCTCGTCGCGGCCGGCAAGGACGTGAGGGCGGTCAGGTCCGCGTACTGTGTCAGCGGGGTGAGGTACCAGTTCGATTTCGCCCAGTCCAGCGTATCGGCGCGAGTGGACAGCCAGTAGACGTTGCGGCTGACCGGCTTGCCGTCGGAAGAGGCGAGGTCGAGCTCGATGAAGTATGCGGACGACAGGCCGGCGATGGCGGGCAGGGTTAACACCTGCTGCGTGTGGTTCCCCGCGAGGTCGATATTCCCCAGGTGCTTCTCGTAGCGCACGCTGCCGTCCAGGTTGCGCACGCGGATGTTCGCCTGCAGACCATGGACATCGTCAAGCGCATGGTTCACCAGCACGATATCTTTCGAATCGTACGAGTACTGGATGTGCACCAGCTCGTTGGCTTTCTTGGCGCCGAAATAGGCGCCGGCCGGATTCATGTAGTAGTCGTACAGGTGCCAGTGTAACGAGGGCCACGCGTTGTTCAGCATCCAGTAGATCACGCCGGTTGCCGGCTTGGCGGCATCCATATGCGCGTTGAACGCCTCGAACTGGGCGCGGACGTTGTCGTAATTGTCGAGCTGGGCCTTGGCCACATAGTCGGCAAGACTCGTAGGTGCGCCGTAGCGCTGGGCCAGGGCCTTGTCGAACGGCGTCAGCACAGCGAACGTGGACCAGTCCGCGGATGCGTGGAATTGCCTGGCCTCCGGGTATTTCCACAAGGCTTCCTGCTCCTGCGGCGACAGCATGCGCTGCACATCCTCAAGGCGCGGAATGTCCGCGCCCGCGCTGACCTCCGAGTCGAAGCCGAACGCGCCGCCCAGCTGGTCGGCATACCAGTAGGACGGCGGTATCCAGTCGTAAGGGCCAGCCATCTTCAGGCCGGAAGGACCGGCTTCGGCCGTTCCCTTGGGGACGGCCGCCGAGATGATCGGCAACGGCCAGTCGACAGCACGCAACGCTTCGACGTACATTTTTGAGATGGGCGGCGGCGGAGGGTTGTCGCTGCCGATCAGGAAGCCGATCACGGAAGGATGGTTGCGCAGCAGGCGCGCCTCGCTGGCCATGGAGTCTTCGGCCACTTTCATGTCGGCGTCGCTCCAGGTCGCGCCACCGGTCTTGGCGGCCGACTCCCATTTGTCGCAGCATTCCCAGCCCGCCAGTATCAGGATGCCGTCGCGGTCGGCGAGGTCATAGAAACGCTGATTCTCCAGCTTGCCCTCGCTGCGGATCGTATTGAGGCCGAGATTGAGGACGTAGCTGAACTCGGCCTCCATGCGAGCCGGGTCGTCGCGCAGGAACATGTCCGGCGCCCAGCCACCGCCACGGATCAACACGGGTTTCCCGTTGATGAAGAACTGGCGATAGCCCTGTTTCGTCAAGCTTGAAGTGACACTGCGTATGCCGAATGTCGCCGTGGCCCGGTCCGAGGTGACGCCATCGACCGCGGCGGTCATCTCCAGCTGGTACAGCGGATGTTCTCCCATGCCGACGGGCCACCAGATCTTCGGGTGATCCATTGCGAGGCCCGGGGTTGTACCGGATGAGAACGACACGACTTGCGTCTGCCCGGGCGCGAGGTGCACGGTCTGCTGCAGGGGCACACCGGCTACCGTGCCGGAGATCGCCGCGTCATGCGCCACCGTATCGAGGTTCTTCGCGCTCACCTTCACGGTCAACGTCGCGTGGGCTAGATCAGGCAGCGATAGCGTCGGAAGAACCTGCGGAAAGCTCAACGCGACCGGTCCGGCCTGCACGATGTCCACGCCGCGCCACGGGCCCATGTTGTTGTCCGGGGGCGTAGGATTCCAGTCCACCCAGCCAATCGACAGGCTATCCCTTGGATCGGCCGGATGCACTTGCATGGCGAGGACGTTGGCGCCCGCGTGTACCCAGCGTGTCACGTCGAATTCGCGTACGGGATAGGCGCCGGCGACCGCGGCGTGGTCGGCGACCAGTTGCCCGTTTACCCACAGGTCGGCGCTCGCGATCATGCCGTTGGTGTGCAATAGCGTGTGACGTCCTGCCGGAGCCTTCGGCAGCGTGAATTGGGCGCGGTACCACCAGGGCGTGACGAAGAGGTTGCCACTGGATTCCGGCACCTGGACCGCACGCAGGTTGTCGCTGTAGAACACGTCGTTCTTGTAAGTGCCGTTTTCCAACAGTCCGGCCATGACGGTTGCCCGACCGCTCACCGGGTACCAGTCCTTGACGGAGAAGCCCGTCAGGGAGATGTCCGCACCACTTTGTTGCGCCCTCGCGCTGTCCTGGATCTGCCAGTGACCGATGGCGGTGGTGGTGCCGGCGTCGCCAGTTACCTGGGTGGGGGTGTAGGCCGTTTGGGCGATTGCGGCCGGCGCGGCCATGGCGATCATCACCCAAAGCATGCGCTTGGCTGGGGTTTGCATGGGGTCACTGCTCCGCAAGATAGGTTTCGCGTACTTCGACGGGCGCGAATGGCCAGGACTTGTTGAGCCTGGCCCAGATGGCGAACACCACGAGACCAGCGAGGATCCATAGGCTGGACAGGATCAGCGACAAGGTCGAGGCAGATACATATACGTAGACCCAGCCCAGCAGCGCGATCACGCATGGCACCGGGTAAAGCCATTGCTTGTACGGGCGTTCAAGATTCGGCTGACGTTTGCGCAGCACGATCAACGCGGCGATCTGCGCAAGGGACTGCACGATGATGGTCGCCGCGAGCAGCATGTTGATGACTTCCGTCAGGTCGAAGAATGTGCCGATGGCCGTCACCACGCCCATCGTGAGCAGTGCTATGTGCGGGAAGCCATGCCTGGCATGCAGGCGCCCGAACACGGACAGGAACACCTTGTCCTGCGCTGCCTGGAACGGCACGCGCGAGCCACCCAGCAGGCCGGTGAACACCGAGGCGAACGCGGTCACGATGATGAGTACCGTCATGATGGCGGCAGCCATATGCCCCCAACTACGCTCCACCACCAGCGAGGCAACGGACCTGGAGCGGGCGATTTCCTGCCACGGTGCCACCCCAAGCACGCTGATGTTGAGAAGGAGGTAGACAAACATCATCGCGATCACCGAGATGATGATGGACCTTGGCATCGTCCGGCCCGGATTGCGCAACTCGTCGCCGATGTAGGCCGTCGTGTTGTAGCCCAGGTAGTCGTAAATGCCGATGATCAACCCCAGGCCGAGCCCCACGAAGAAATGGCTGCCGAACGCGCCGGCCGGATAGGTAAACGCGAAGCTGGCATTGAAGTGCGAGAAGCCCGCTGCCGTCACGCCGATGACGGAGACCAGCATGATGACCCACAACGCGATCGTGATCGCGCGAACCGATTCGATGCGCCGGTACAGTAGCCAGGTCACGATGGCGGTCGCCACCACGCTGATCAGATGCAGCGGCCACCAGCCCAGGTTGGGGAAGAAGAACCCCAGGTACTCCACCATGCCGATGATCCCCGTGGACATCAGCAAGGGAATCGCCAGCAACATCGTCCAGATGAACAGGAAAGGCATCAGTTTACCGGTGCGGTACTGGAACGCTTCGCGCAGGTAGACATAGGTACCCCCGGAACCGGGCATGGCCGCCCCGAGTTCAGCCCAGACCAGTCCATCGGCCATGGCCAGGATGGCGCCCGCGATCCAGCCAATGAGCGCCTGCGGGCCGCCCATCGCGGCGACCATGATCGGGATGGTGATGAAGGGCCCGATGCCGCACATCTGGGTCATATTGATCGCGGTGCCCGAGAACACGCCGATGGAGCGATGGAAGGCGTTGTCGCGAACGGGCTGGGGCGTGCTGGAATCTTGCATGTTTGCCTTTTTGTAGCAGCGACTTCAGGGGGTCTCGAAACCTTTCCTACTCGTCATCCCCCGGCCTGCGCCAGGATGACGATCGTGAATACCGAGGTTAAGCGAGCGAGGCATCACCTATCTTGTAGAGCGAATTCCGGGGTCTCGAATCATCTCCTACTCGTCATCCCGGCGCAGGCCGGGATCCAGTGGCGTTGTGCTGGGTTATCGCGAAACAGCCTGGACACACTCGCGAAAACCGATAACTGGCGCCACTGGATCCCGGCCTGCGCCGGGATGACGATCTCAAGGCGTTACCACTGCCCACGTACGCCGACCATGAACATGCGCTCGGAGAACGTCGAGTGCGCGGGCTGGTCGGGCCACACAAGGTAATAGTGCTGGTACTCGTTGGTGAGGTTGGTGCCGTCCACGAACACTTCGGCGTACTTGCTGAGTTTGTACGAGACCGACGCATCGAGATACTTCTGCGGCGCTTCGTACATCTCCAGTCCCGTAATGCCGCCCACGCTGTCCATCACCGCTCGCCGCGAGCGGTAGTTGTAGGCGAGGCGTGCCTGGAAGCGATCGTCCTGGTACCACAGGATGAAGTTGCCGGATTTGGTCGAGTTGTCCTGGAAGGGGATCTTCTTGCCGGACAGGTCCTTTTCACCCGAGTTGCTCGGTGCATACGTGGCGTTTATCTCCATGCCCGTCTTGGACAGGATGCCCGGCAGGAAGGTGAAGCCCTGGCGGTAATCGAACTCCGCGCCGTGGATGCTGTTGCCGGTGCCCTGCACGGGCTGGGTGATCACGATGCAATGATCGCGAACCACGCCGTCCTCGTCCGGCAGGGTACAGTTGGTCACGCTGCCGTTCTTGATGAAGCTGTCCACGTTGATGCGGAACAGGGCGAGGCTGAGCATGCTGGTGGGGTTGATGTAGTACTCCAGCGATGCGCCGTAGTTGGTGGAGCGCCACGGATTGAGGTTCGGGTTGCCTGTCGATGTGCCGTTGGAGACGCGGAAAATCGGTCCATCCGGGGTCTCCGCCAGCGAGTAGTTCAGCTGCAGGCCGCCGGCCCAGGTGCTGAGGTCGAGCGGCATCATGTTCTTCGAGTAGGCCAGCCGGAACTTCAGGCTCTCGGTCAGGTCCAGCGAAAAGTTGGCCGACGGAAGCACATCCTGGTAACTGCGTTTGGTGACATCGGTGCCGACGTCGGCAGGTTCGTCACCGTACGCGCCGGGGTCGCCACTCAAGTGCTGGGTAACGTCCAGTTGGGAACGAATCACCCTCACGCCAATGTTGCCGCTGTACGGCATGCTGCCGAGGTCGCCATTGAAATCGCCCTGCAGGTAGCCCGTCAGCTCCTTCAATCGCACAGCCCAGGTCGTTCCCGGCTCAGCCACCTGGACGGTGTCGGGGTAGAGCGATTTCCAGAAGGAGATGGGATTTTCCATGGCGGATGGATTGACCGCCCAGAAGTTGATGCCCGAGCCAAGCAGGTTGTTGTACTGCTTGAAGTTGCCCGACAGGGGAGCTGGGGTATTGGGCATCGACACCGCGGAAAGCGGGCCCGCGCGGAAGTAACCCTGATCGTTGCCCGCGGTGCAGGTACCGCTGTTCAGGACCACGTCGGCACCGACATAACGTACCAGGCATCCATTCGGGTCGCTGGCACCGATGCCGGCATAGACCGGCGTTTCCAGGGTCCAGCCTTCGTTGTCGGCGGTACGTATGCTGTTGCGCACGCCGAACTTGAGCTTGAAGCCATCCTGGAAGTCGAATGCACCGTCGAAGCGCAACGCGTTCAGCGCCACCTTGCGGTCGTAGTCACCGGAGGATTCCAGTGTCTTCAAGGTCCAGCTATTGGGGTTGGCGAAATCGGCGGCCAACGCGGCGGGCATGCTGACCGTGAGATAGCGGCCGCCGAGGTTAGCTGTAATCGGCACGGTGTTCTGCGGAATACCGTTGGCGTTGAACACGCGATTGCCGCCCAGTTCCGCCGGGTAGACAAACGTGCCGGGCGGCACGGCGTCATCGGGTACGCCGTCCATCAGCACGTTGGGCCACAGGGCGCCGTCGGAATCGGAAATGTTGACGTCGGTTTCCTGGTACGACTGTGATGCCGTGTCATGGATCCCACGCAGGCTCGCCGTGAACGGGCCGCCGTCGTCGTAGTCCAGCTGCAGGTTGAAGTTCTTCGCCACCGAGCTTTTCTGGATCATCGACGAGTACGACTCCACGTCGCCCGGCCACTTCTGGTACACCTGCGTGGTGTAGATCTGCGAGCCCTCCCAGCCTGGCTCGGGTGTGCCATAAGAGCCAAGGGCAGGGCTGCCGGTATTGCGCGACTGTACCGGCACATAGGTCGCGCCCTGCCAGTTGGTGGAGTTGAACTGGACGCCGACGTTACGGTCGTACTGGCGCTGCTGCGAATAAAAGTAGTCGCTGGTCACGCTGAAGCCGCTACCGAGATCCATCTGGAAGGAGGCATTGCCGGACTTGCGCTTCCGTTGGGTGATGATGTCGTTGAGGCCGATGTCCTGGCTGCCCATGAAGACACCGTTGGACTTGCCGTCGCCGTTGACGTCCACGCTGCCGTCGGCGTTCTGGACGATCTTCCCCGGGATGGGCGCGCCGTTCCACGGGGTGAGGAAACCGTTGTAGCCGCCCGCGCTGGCGGCGTTCTCGCCATTGAGCACCACGCCGTACTGGTCCAGGCCCTCGTTTGCGTTCATCCGCCGGGTGTTGGAGAAATCTGCGGCGACCAGCAAACCCCAATGACCATTGTCGTTATACGAAATGAGGCCATTGGTCTCGGGCCCCGTATGACTGGTGGTGGAGCCGCGCTCCCCATTGGCCGAATAGCTGTAGGTAAATCCGCTGGGAAGATCCCAGGGACGGTAGGTATGCAGATCGATGGCGCCGCTGATGCCACTGTCGGTCGTGTCGGCGGTGGACGATTTGACCACGTCCACGCCGTGGAACAGCGTGGACGGCAACATGGTGAAGTCCGGCTGCTGCGCGTCGATCTGGTCCGCTGTGATGAACACTTCGCCATTCAGCATGGTGCCGACATGGGGCAGGCCACGCACGTCCACCGAGGTACCCACGCCGGCGTCGCGGTTGATCTGCACGCCAGTGACGCGCTGCAGGGAGTCGGTGATCGTGGTGTCGGGCAGGGCGCCGATGTTTTCCGCCGTGATGCTGTCCTGGATCCTGGGCGCATCGCGTTTCAGGTCGATGGCGCGCATCTGCGAAGCGCGCACGCCGGAAACGGCCACGGTCGACAGGGTGACAGCCTTCTTCTCCGCGTCCTTGTCGCTGGCCTTGGTGTCGCTCGTTTGCGGCGCCTGTGCCGGAGCGGTTTGTGCCGTGATGGCCTGAGCTGGCTGGCCATCCGCCTGGATGCCGGAGAAAAATGTCGACGCGGCAGCCGACGTCGACACGACGGCGAACAGCGACAGGGTGATGGCAAATGACAATGGATGCTTGCGAAGTACGGTGGACATGGGCGTTAACCTCGTTGGAGTTGCCTGTCGAACCTCAGATGCTGCGTGGTATTCAAAAAAAAGCGTGTAGCTCGGCTGTGCCTTCTGGCACGCGCGTCGTCCTGATGCCGTCCTTTTCCTCCCCAGCCCTGGCTTCGCGAGCCAGGGTCATTCACCCGGTGTTGCTTATTTCGAGAACACCATGCGCGCCAACGCCCACTGGCCATCGCGAGGATCGCCGGTAACGAAGACGCACAGGTCGCGAGCGCCGGCCCCCGCCGGCATCGCAACGTTTGCTTCAAGTTGGATTTGCCCCTTTTCCCGCACCGCGCTCACCAGCGGCAAGCTGGCAATCAGCGGTCCCTTGCAGGAATCGGCGTGGATCTCGAACCCGCCGGCCGCGCCGGTCTTGGGGCGCACCACGGCGCCCCTGGCTTCATCGCCGAAGCGCCATGCGATCTGCTCGACCGTCATCGCGACATGCCTGACCCCGTCCAACGGCGCATGTGGCCACATCCAGCACGCATTGCCGATATCGACCGAATAGACCGGCCTGGTCCCTTGTGCCTGGCTACCGTCCAGGCGCGTGGGATATTGGCGGGAGCAGGTTGCCAGCGCGCTGCCAACACGGCTTAGCGAAATCGATGCGTCCAGCACCTGCGTACGCGGCGCGGCAAGTTCGGAACCATCGGCTGCGAACGTCGCAGCGCGCAGGGTCACCTTGCCGGTCAATGTGAGCGGCCGGTCGTAAGGCGTGGATTGACTGGTCGGATCGGAGCCATCGGTCGTGTAGCGAATCGTCCCGAAGGACAACTGATTGGACAGCTCGATCCGGAACGCGCCGTTGGCTTCTGTCGTCACATGGAAGGCAGGTGCGAACGCCGTGTCGGCGTAGCCGATGCCGAGTGCGCGGTAACGCGCCAGTTCGGCGGGCATGCGCTGCAGGAAACTGTTCCAGTCGCGGGCATTGGAGGGCGACCAGCCGAGTTCCGACAGTGCCGCGATGCGCGGGAATACGGCATGCTGGTCGTGCGCAAAGCTGCGCATCTGTTCGGTCCATAGGCCGGCTTGCACGCCGATGATGTGCCTGGCTTCGGTTGCGCTGGCACCGCTCGGGATGACGATCGTGTCATAGGCCTCCCGCAAAGTCGCTGCGGGTGGCGGTCCCGCCCATTCGTCGGGCAGGTCGGACTGATAGTGATCGAAGTACAACGATTCCTGCGGCGTCATGATCACATCGTGACCTTGCCTGATCGCCGTGAGCGCCACGCGTTCGTTGTCGTCGCCATGCCACGACATCACGACTTGCGATGCCGGCAGCGTCGCGCCCGTGACCAGCTGGTCATCCCAGCCCACGGGTGTGCGACCGTGTTCGACCAGGTGCGCGGCGACCCGATCCATGAACCAGCCCTGCAACTGGTCCATATTGGCCAGGCCCAGCGAATGCATCTTCGCCCGCACTTCCAGCGATGCGTTCCACTGCTGCTTGTCGGCTTCGTCGCCGCCGATGGAGATGTATCGCGAAGGGAAAAGCCGCATCATCTCATCGAGCACGTCGTCGACGAACTGCAAGGTCTTTTCATCGGGCTTGAGCAACCACGGGCTGACGCCCCAGTGGGTCCACACAGCCGGACGCTTGCCGGTGACGCCCAGCCACGGATAGGCGGCGATGGCGGCCTGCGAGTGTCCGGGAAGGTCGAATTCCGGTACCACATCCACATAGCGCTCGGCGGCATAACGCACGATGTCGCGCGCATCGGCTTCCGTATAGAACCCGCAATAGGGCTGGCCGGCGGAACTGGTCAGTTCGCTGTCGAGGCCCACCGCCTCGCGGCATGCGCCGGTTTTCGTCAGCTCGGGATACTTGGGGATTTCGAGTCGCCAGCCCTGGTCCTCGGTCAGGTGCCAGAGCAACACATTGAGCTTGTTGAGCGACATCCAGTCGATCAGTTTCTTGATATCCGCCACGCTCTGGTAGTGCCGCCCGGAGTCGAGCAGCAAGGCGCGCCAGGCGAAACGTGGGTAATCGTCGATGAGGCCATCGGCAATCTCGACGGAGGCGCCGCGCGTCCATCCGGATGGCGTCAGCAGTTGCCCCAGGGTGACGCTACCGTAGAACGCGCCGCGTGGCGTGCGTGCCGTGACCAGGATGCCGCCGCCATTCACCGCGATGCGATAGCCGGCCTCGTCGGCGATCCCGGCGTTCGGGTTCACATCGAAGGTGATCGCAGGACGTGAAGCGTCCGTCGTCGTCACGCGCAAATGCAATCCGTTGATATCGGCCACACGTTGCACGAACTGCTCCGCGACACGTCGACCTTGTGCGCCGCGCACCAGGACCACGGCCCCATCGGCGATCTGGACCGCACCCGATCCGTCGAGGCGGGCCGTTACCGGCTGCGGCATCAACGACCAGCTGGGAGTGGCAGGCGCCGCATGGACCACGCCCGCGGTCACCAGCCAGGCGACGGCCAGGAAACGGGGCAGTGATGTCGCGATATGGCTCATGCGCTGACGCCCCCTCCCACGGCTTGCCGCGACGTTCCCGCCATGCCGCGCCTGAGATACCACTGGGCCGCGCCCTGCACGCCGTGGCAGCCGTGCTCGGTGACCCATACCGGCACGTGAGACAGCAGCGTGCGTGCGCTGCGTCCGTGCAGGAATCGCTCCTCGAAAGCGCTGTGCTTGAGCAGGTCGAAGATGGAAGACAGGAAGCCGCCGGCCAGATACACGCCGCCCGTGGCCATGAAAGTCATCGCGAGATTGCCGGTGAAGCTTCCCAGCGAGGCGCAAAAAATATCCATCGCTTCCACCGCATGCGCATCGCTGCTGGCCACGGCAGCCATCGTGACGGCTTCGGGTGTCGCCAGTTCCGGCGATTCCCCATCCAGCGCGCACAGGGTGGCGTAGACGGTCAGCAGGCCGGGACCCGACACGATGCGTTCGAACTCCACGTAGCCGCCATGCGGCGCCAGGTGCGCGAGAACCTCGCGCTCGCGAACCGAATTCGGCGCGAAATCCATCTGGCCAGCCTCCGTGCCCAGGACGAAGCCGCCGTCAGGACCGGGAACGTACACCGCCGCGCCAAGTCCCGTACCCGGCCCGATCACCAGGATCGGGCCACCGGCATGCGTGGCCGGCCCGCAAAGGTGGCGGCCGTCATCGGCCAGAGGGCCATCGAGCGCGTATGCCAGCGCCTCGAAGTCGTTGAGTACGACAACCTCGTCCAGGCCCAGCGCGTGACGCAACTGCGTCAGGTGGATAGGCCAGGCGAGGTTATCGTTCATGACCTCGTCGCCCATGATCTGACCCGCGCAAGCAAGCACGCAGTGCTTCACAGGGACTTGCACCTCGGCATCGACAAAGGCTTGCAACAGCTCCGACAGCATCGGGAACGCCGCGCACAGGAACACACGGTAGGCAAGCGTTTCGGCCCCGCCGTTCCCATCGTGACGGGCGCGCATCAGCGCAACACGCGCATGCGTGCCGCCAATATCGGCCGCCAGGAACGGCATAGCCGCTCCTCCCGCCACTCGATCAGAATGGTCAACGATTGCCACGTCCAGAACGCCCCCGCGTTGGAATCGTCATCAGCGTGTAACGTAATTGACACCGGTGTCAAGCCGTGGCGCAGCATGTAGGAAAAATGCGCGTGGAGACATCCGACTCGGGCGCTGCCCGCTTACCCGACAGGGTGCGATCGAGCTGGAAAGCCCCTCGTCGAGCAGCCGCATGGCCGCTTCTAACATGAGTTCGAGCGTCAGTTGCAACCTCGCCCGGCGGGGAAAGTGCCTCGCAGACGACTGAATATCCTTAATTTTCCTCTTCGTCGAAGCTTCTTGCGAAAGCGAGTTTCGAAATATGAGTAGCGCTCATATTCTATCGGCTCCCCCGGCGAGTGCAAGGCACAAGCCCACCCCGTGACCTTGCCCGGCGCCGCCGTGCAACCAGGCACGGCGCCGGGCAACTCCCACGGACCCGACGATGAAGACGAAGAAAAACTCCCCCAAGCAACGCCCGCTGGCCGCTGCCCTGCACTGTGCCTTCTGGAGCGCCGCGCTCCTGCCGACCTTCGCGATGGCGCAGACGGTGCCGGGCGGCAATACATCGCCGCTGAACTACACGAACACCGGCAGCACGCCGCCTGACCAAACCGTGGTCAATGTACCCGGCACACCCGGTGGCGACGGCGCGGCTTACACGATCGATCTGCAGCCCGTGCAGGACGTGCGAGGCAGCTCGCTGCAGACGCTGTTCAACGTGAGCAGCACGGGCGGCAATGGCGGCGCCAGTGGCCAGGCGGATGTCGGCAATGATGCCAATGGCCCGTCCGGCGGCGCGGGCGGCGCAGGCGGCGCGCTGGCCTTTACGGTCGATGCGCCGTCGCCGAATGCTTCCGCGATCGAGAACTACGCCAATGGTGGCTACGCGGTGTCGCTGTCCAGCCAGGGCGGCAACGCCGGCGCCGGCCAGCAGGCCGCGCTCAATGGCAATGGTGGCATCGGCGGCACGGGCGGCGTTGGCGGAACGCTGGTCTTCAACCTCAGTGGAAATGCCAGCTACCCCGACTCACTGAACTTCATCGAGGCCACGGGTGCAGCGGTGAATCTGTCTACGTCCGGTGGTCGTGGCGGTGACAGCGGCGAAAGCCAGGAAAGCATCGCTGGGCCAAACGTGACCGGGCGCAAGGGCGGCACGGGCGGAGACGGCGGTGAGATCGATGCGAACCTCAACGGCGAACTCAGCGGTTATAACGGCGGCTCGGGAATCATCGCCGTGAGCACGGGCGGCGGCGGTGGTACCGGTGGCGACGCCGAGCAGCAGACCGGCAAAGCGACCGGGTCCGACGGTGGCGATGCCGGCAACGGTGGCGTGATCAACATCAACCTGACCGGCGGCAACGCCACCGCGGCAGGCCCGGGAATGGCGGCGACCGGCCCGTTGGAATCCTTCGACAGCCTGACCGACCCCACGCAGACCGTGCCGCTGGCGACGTCGATCACGGTGGGCGCGATCCTGGCAACGAGCCAGGGCGGCCTTGGTGGCCTGGCGGGCAATGTGGACGGTGCCGCCACGAAGGGTGGCAACGGCGCAGCGGGCGGCACGGGTGGTGTCGTTACCATCAACCTGGGAGGCGCCGGTCTTCCGTCGTCGAGCGACAACGCCGTTCTGAGCACCACCGGCTACAACACCGTCGGTGCGATGGCGCTGTCGGCGGGTGGCAACGGTGGCAATGGCAACTCCGGGTCCGGCGTGTACTTCCGCGCGGGCGGCGCGGGCGGCACGGGTGGCGATGGCGGTAGTGCCTTTATCAACGTCGCGAACGACACCAGCACGCCCTACGCCAAGATCCTTACCGCCGGCAACGATGCCGATGCGCTGGTGGCGATGAGCGTTGGCGGCGGTGGTGGCTACTCGGGCGACCTCAACGACAGCAGCGGCGGCGGCATCTTCTCCGTCTACATCGGCGGCCAGGGCGGCAACGGCGGCGACGGCGGCAACGCCAAGATCAACAACGGCTTTTACGACGCACAGGGCTTTTTCCATCCGGGCGACGTCATCGCCACGACCGGCACCTACGCGCGCGGCATGGTCGCCGAGAGTGTCGGAGGCGGTGGTGGCCGCGGTGGTGACGCGACCAATACGGCGCTGGGTTCCGCGGTGACCATCGGCGGGTCCGGTGGCAGCGGCGGCGTGGGCGGTCTTGCCCAGGCTTTCAATGACGGCCTCATCGATACGTCGGGACAGCATTCGTCCGGCATCTTCTCGCAGAGCGTAGGTGGCGGTGGCGGCGCCGGCGGCGGCGCACTGTCGCGTGCGATCGGCGCGCAGATCACTGTGTCGATTGCGGTGGGCGGGTCCGGCGGCAAGGGTGGCGTTGCCACCGAAGCCGACGCATACAACATCGGTCAGGTGCAGACATCCGGTGGCAATGCGGATGGCATCTTCGCGCAGGCAGTGGGCGGCGGCGGCGGCCTCGGCGGTACGGCGGCGGCGCAGAACTACAACACGAGCATTCCGGATGAGCCGAGCGTCTCGTTGACTGCCAGCGTAGGTGGCAAGGGTGGTTCCGGGGGCAACGGCGGGCTCATCAACGTCATGAATTCAGGCCTCCTGCAGACGCAGGGCCAGGATGCCTACGGCGTGTTCGCGCAGAGCGTAGGTGGTGGTGGCGGCGCCGGCGGCGATGCCACGGCGACCAGCATGGCCTATCAGCAGGCGAAGCTCGCGGTGACGACATCGGTCGGCGGCTCGGGTGGCGCCGGCGGCAACGGCGGCCAGGTGAATGTGTGGAACAGCGGCCTTATCACCACGGCCGCGGACAAGGGCATCGGCGTCTTCGCGCAGAGCGTGGGCGGCGGCGGTGGCACGGGTGGTTTCGGCACCACCGACCAGGGCGGCCTGTACTCCGCTGGAAACTACAGCGTACAGCTGTCGGTCGCCGTGGGCGGGCAGGGTGGCGCGGCTGGCCAGGGCGGCAACGTGCTCGTCAACAACTACATCAGCCCCGACAGCACCGATCCGGGCTACTTCTCGAACCCGAGCGTGCTCCAGGACCAGGACATCGCCGGTGCAGGCGGCATCCTCACGGTAGGTGACCTCGCCGCCGGCATCTTCGCCCAATCCGTCGGCGGTGGCGGCGGAAACGGCGGCGATTCCACGGGCAAGGGCAGCAATGGCCAGGTGAACGTCAACGTTGCCGTAGGCGGCGGTGGTGGGGCAGGCGGTGAGGGCGGCAATGTCACCGTGCATAACGGTATCGGCGCGATCAAGACCCTGGGTGCCCAGTCGTACGGCGTGATGGCGCAGAGCGTCGGCGGCGGTGGCGGTACCGGCGGAAACGCCGCCACCGGCTCGGGGGACGATCCGGAATACCTCTACCCGAAGCTGGTCACCAACCTTATCGCCAACGGCTATGGCAAGAATCCCAGCGCCTTCACCCAGGTAACCGATAACCTGTGGGACTGGAAGGACAACGTCAAGGGCGCGTGGGACGACAAGAACACGCTTGAGGACCTGTACAACGCGACCATGGACGCCAACGGCGTGGTTACCAAGCCGTGGTACTCCGGGCTGACCGGAAGCAACCTGACCATCGACGTCGGTGGCGGTGCAGGCGGGAAGGGTGGCGCCGGTGGCGATGGCGGGATCGTGTCGATTGATTCGTACGGCTCCATCATTACGACAGGTCCGATGGCCTACGGTATGTTCGGCCAGAGCGTCGGCGGCGGTGGCGGCGTGGGCGGCGGTTCCGCGCCTGTCACGTCGAACGACAAGCTGCACGACTCGCTGATCGAATCGTCGATCTCCGTGGGGGGCACTGGCGGCAAGGGCGGCAATGGCGGCGTTGTGACCATCACCAACGATGCCGGTGGCGATATTGAAACCAGCGGCGATCTGTCGTACGGCATGCTCTCGCAGTCGGTAGGCGGTGGTGGCGGCGTCGGCGGCGCGTCCACGCCCAATGCCGGCCTCGGCAATCCGATGGCGCTGAGTTTCGGTGCGAGTTCGAGCGATGGAATCTACACGGTTTCGGGGCATGGCGGCACCGCCACGGCCATCAACAGTGGCGCGATCCAGACCACCGGTGACAACGCGATCGGCATGGTCGTGCAATCCATCGGTGGCGGCGGTGGTGTGGTCTCGGTGATGGGCCAGAGCGCGGACACCAACACCGGCCTCTACCACTCGTCATCGCAGACCCTGGCACAGGGTACGGTCACGCCGACCCTTGCACAGAACGACGCCTCCACGAAGAACGTTGGCGGCAACGCCACCGCGCAGCTCAACAGCGGCGGTTCGGTCAGCACGCTGGGCGTCAACGCGATGGGTGTATTGGCGCAGTCGATCGGCGGCGGAGGTGGCCTGATGGTGATCGATCCGAACAACCAGGTCACCGTCGACCAGCTTGCACCCGATCCGGATAACAACGCGCCTTCAGGTGGCAACGGCGCGGGCGCCGTGAACGTGACGACACAAGGCCAGGCGACGATTACTACCCAGGGCAACGGCGCGGCGGGCATCGTCGCGCAATCGCTCGGTGGCGGCGGTGCACTGGTCAACGGCCTCAACGGCGTGAATCTCTCCAATGGCTCGTCGAAGGTGTATGAGGATCGATGGGACATGGGTATGGGCGGGACCGTGACGGTCAACAACAGTGCGGACATCACGACAACGGGTGCTTATGCCCACGGTATCTTCGCGCAGGTAGCCTCGGGCACCGGCGGTGTGATCGGACGCAGCGACGGCACCGGCACGGTATTCCGTAGCGGCAAGGGCGATACGATGTATTGCGGTGGCGATACGAAGACCACGTGTGGTGGCGCGGTCGCGGTGAACCTGCAAGGTGGAACGATCACGGTATCCGGTCAGCACAGCTGGGGTGTGGCCATGGAATCGGAGAACGTCAGCTATCAGACACCGCAGCAGGAGCCCGACATTGACGAGAGCACAGCGACGCTTACCGTTTCGAGTAACGCGGTCATCAGCGCGCAGGGCGCTGCCGATGGCGCCGTGCTGCTCAATGCTTCAGGAACGAACACCGTAACCAATGCCGGCGTCATCGAGGCGGCGGGTTCGGATGCCTATGCGATCAGCTCCGTGGGCAAGTCGTTCACCGTGATCAACCAGGGAGGTGCCACGGTTATAGGCAGCATCGGATCGAAATGCAGCGGGGATTGCGGTGATGTCGCGCCCCTTCATTCGTCGATTCAAAACCAGGGCACGATCGACACCGGTAACGTCATGGACCTTGGTGGCGGCGAGCTGAGCAACGCAGGCGTGGTAAGCATCCATGGCAACGGTGCCGGCACGACGACGCTTACCGGCAACTACAGCGGTGCGGGCCAGCTCGTCTTCGACGCGGACTATGCGCATGCCAGGGCCGATAACCTCGTGGTGAGCGGCACAGCCGATGTGGCCAGTGTCGCTGTGCGGCCGACCACGATGCGCAATCAGACCGTGCCGTTGATGACGGCGACCGGTGGCCTTACCGTCGACCCGCAGTTGACCGCGGCAAACACGTCGCTGCTGTTCTCAACGCGGCTGGATCACGATGCGAATACCCTCTATGCAACGCCAGAGGCCCACTTGAGCGACATGGCCTCCGGCATGGGGGCAACCAGCCGGGCGGTCGCCGATCACCTGCAGAACCGCTTCGATGCGGGCATCCCGATGGACGACGGCTTCACCGCACTTTCGAAAGTGGCGTCGCCGACAGCGTACGCGACAGCGCTCAACAGCATGAACGGCCGCGCGCTCGGCAGTATCGGTGCGTTCCGCTTCCAGAGCAGTCGCGACTTCGTGGGCAACCTCAACCAGGGTTGCGCGGCGGGATCGTCACAGGATGATTGCACCTGGGGCCGCGTGCAGGCGAACGGTGCCAGCCAGGGTGAAACTTCCGATGGCCTGGGTTACCGGGCCAATACGCAGACCTATGAAATGGGCGTGCAGCACGAGTTGGGGGATGGCCTGACGCTGGGCGGCGGCGTGGGATACGAGAACAACGCCTTCCGCGATGCCGATGGCCTGGCAACCGTCAAGGGCGGCGGTGCGCTGGCTGGCATCGGCCTGCGCTACGACCATGGTCCGTTCGAAGTGTCGGGCATCCTCGATGGCGGTTACGGCAGCTACGATAGTAACCGCACGGTGGTTGTCGGATCGCGTATCGACCAGGCCAAGGCCAACCCGGAGGTGTGGAACGCCGGCGTGAATTTCCAGGCGAGCTACACCTATGACATGGGTCACAACAGCTACCTCAAGCCCTTCGCCGAACTGCGTGGCATCGAGGTGCGTGGCAATGGCTACACCGAGCATGGCAACTCGCCGTTCAACCTGGCGGTGGCCACGCAAAGCCAGTTCTCCGTGGGCGCTGGCCTTGGCTCGGAGTTCGGCACGAAGTGGACGCTGGGCAATGGCGCACAACTTGGCCTGCACCTGAGCGGCGCACTGGAATCCGCCGGCGGCACCGACTGGGTCACCCGGACGCGTTTCGCCGATGAAAGCGCCGGCAGCATGTTCGAAGTGCACACCAACGTCCCGAACACGTATGGCCGGGTTGGCCTGGGCGTGGACATGCTCAACTGGAAGAACCTGGACTTCAGCCTCGACTACACGACGGAATTCGGCAGCGGCTACCATGCCGACACCGGTACGGCGCGGGTGGCGTGGCACTTCTGAGGCAGGGCTGTGAAACTGGGGATCGCGCTGCCGGTCAAACGCTTCTCGTCGCCACGACCGGCGGCACGGCGGCGGCGCGCAGCGTGGGCCCCAGCACGGCAAGCTGGCCGATCAGGCTCGGATTCCGCAGTCTCGCTGGGACCGTCGCAACGGGTATGTTGTCGTGGCGTCGCCGCAATAAATTGCGCCGCGCATCAGCGACAAATCGGACTTGTGGGGCAGGGCGGCAATGAAGGAGACTCCGCCGACTAACCCATGCTTCGGTAGGCGCAAGGCCTGCAGACCCCTGTCCCGTACAGAGTGCATCATGCGCAGACTGCCTTTCAGCTCCCTATTCTTATTGACCTTCCTCGCCGGCAGTTCGTGGGCCCAGGTCGCGCAAGTGCCCCAGGTCGACCTCAGCTTCGAGCCCTACGCGAAACCTCAAATCCTGGCCGACGTCGGTCATGGACGGAAAATCCACCTGATATGCATGGGGGAGGGCAGTCCCACGGTCATCATGACGGGCGGAGCCGGAAACTGGTCAAGCACGTGGCGTAAGGTGCAAGGCGAAGTGAGCCGCAAGACACGTGCTTGCGCCTGGGACCGCGCGGGCTTTGGCTTCTCGGATCCAAGCCCGCTGAAGCAGGACGCCGTACACACCGAAGCCGACCTTGAGCAGGCCCTGGTTAGCGCGAACATTGCTGGCCCGTATGTGCTGGTTGGGCACTCTCTGGGAAGCGCGGAAACCCTTTTGTTCGCCGACCGTCATCTCCATGAAACCGTCGGGATGGTTCTGGTGGACCCGAGCTTTCCCGATCAGTCCAGCGTGATAAAGCGCCTGTATCCTCATCTGGATAAAGTCATGCACGAGTCAGACTCCCAGGATGAGGGCGTCATTGAAAAGTGCATTGCGGGATTGAAAAATGGATCGCTGAAGCCTGCCGATCCGGCGCTTGCGGAATGTACGAACGATCAGGCCGATTACCCCGCCGATTTGAAGAAGAGTTTGCTTCATTTCAATTCAGATCCGGATCGGTTGGTCACCCAAAAATCCTACGAGGATGCCGAGAGCACCAATAGCAAGGAGATGACTAATGTTCAGCGCAATTATGGACGGATACCGCTTGTCGTCCTGACTGCGGCGGACGCACCTTCCCCTTTGCCAGCAGCGTTCACGGCGCCGGCCGTCAAATCCGAGATGACCGATCTGGAGACCAAAACCTGGCGGAAGGCCCATAAGGATCTGGCTGCGCTTTCCACCGAGGGGAGGGAAGAGTTGGTCCCAGCGACGACCCATTTCATCCAGCTGATCAAGCCGCAAGTGGTTGTGTCAGCGATAGACCAGGTTGTCGCTAAAACACGCATAGCGGAAGGTCGGAAGCAAAACTGACCGAACATGGCCGGCAGCGTGCCCAATCTGGTGCGTATTCCTCTCACTCCACCGAAGCCCCACACACATGAAGATTGCAGCCGCCATCCTGCTAAGCCTCGTTGCGCTCACGGCATCGGCCTCGAATGCCGAGCCCACGCTCGCCACGACCCAATTGATCGCCATCCATGGGCACCATATCGCGTTCCACGTCACCCCAGGGAAGACGCCAGCCATCGTGCTGGACGCTGGCTCAGGGCTCGACGCCAACTACTGGAGCACCGTTGTTCCCGAACTTTCCAAACGCACGGGCCGTGAAATCATCACTTACGACCGCTCTGGCTTCGGTTCAAGCGAAGAAGTGCCGGGCCCCTGGAACCTGCAGAGCGCGACCGATGATCTCGAGGCCGGGCTAAAGAAGTTGGGGGCCACGCACGGCATCATCCTCGCAGCCCATTCCCTCGCCGGAGAGATCGCGTTGACCTTGGCCAACCGGCATCCGGAATGGCTGGCGGGCGTCGTGCTGGTCGATGCCAACGTACCGCAATACTTCACCGACGACGTCGTCAAACAGATGTCGACACAACTCGAACCGGCCGTGCAGGCGGCAAAAGCCGGACCATCCAGCCCTGAAGCACGACAGTTCATCGCTGTTTCGGCGTCGTTTGCGCAAACCAGTCATGCGTTCCACCAGAGCACCTGGCCGGCAAGCGTTCCAGCGATCGTGATCGTGTCCGAGAAGACGCCCTTCGCGACACCCCATGAGGCCCAGTGGTGGCGCGACGCGCACACCCAGTTCGTCCAGGCTGCGCCAAACCGCCATCTGGTCGTCGCCGAGCGAAGCAGCCATGATATCGCCCATGATCGACCCGACGTGATTATCCAGGGTGTGGTCGATCTTGCAGGCGGCAAGCCGTAAAATGTCAAGAGGGCAATCGACTCGGGGACAACTGGGAAGCCTCGGATCACTCTTTCCGTTTGCGTTGTGCATCGATATCAAGCTGCCCGGGCGTCGCGTTCGTAGCGCATTACGAGAACCACCCCGACAACCCTGTCTATCCGTTCTATCTGAAGATCCGAGGAAACGCATCATGAGCATCCAGCCACCGACGATCGATGTTCCTCCTGCCTTCAGCCGAGTCGAGCAACGGCTCGTGGAATTGCGTCAGGAGCATGAGGCTGGGCAGGCACAAATGCGCGCACTGGAACAACGCACGCGCGACCTGCGTGAGACGATGTTGCGGATCAGCGGTGCCATCGCCGCGCTCGAGGAGCTGCTTGCGGATGAAAAATCTGGGGGCAGCCTATGAGCCAGCGCAGCTTGAACGGAGTGGTGACGATGTCCGGCATAGGTCTGCGCGAGCAGGGTGATACGGTATCGCAGGTGGTTTACTTCAAGCCGCAATTGCCTGAGGGGTTCTTACAGATTCCCGATGTACTGGCCACGGTGCCTGGTTCGCTGCCATATGCGATTTCGGTCAGCGATATCGATACGACACAATTCAGATTGACCCTCGCGGCTGTTGTCACGCCTGCTGCGGACAATAGCGCGCCGATTACTGTGGAATGGATGGCCTATGTCTGACATCAACCGTCCACCGATCCAGCGCGTCCACTATTTTCCCGGTGAGGTGCTGCAGACGGATGATTTCGTTTGCGAACAGCAGTACAACATGGAGTCGCGCACGCTGCTTAGTAGCAGCCTGCATACGTGGGGTATCGCCAACGGCTTGACGGTGAGCCGGCAGGGGGGAAGTCAATCGAATCAATTGACCGTGGACGCCGGCTTGGCGATCGACGAACTCGGTCGCCAGATCGTGCTCAACGCGCCGCAAATCGTGCAGATTCAAGCCGCGAAAGGCGTCGAAACCGTCTACCTGACCATTCGCTATCACGAGGTTTACGGCGACTACAGCGATAAAAGCGGAGTGGCCGGCTACAAACGTATCGTGCAGCAGCCGTTGCTGGAATACCTGCCTGCCTTGCCACAACCAGGTATCAATATTCTGCTGGCCATCGTGTGCTTTTCGGCCCAAGGCGGCATCGCTGATCTAAGCTTCAAGCACGGAGAATTCGAGCGTCGCCATGTGGGCTCGCGATCGGGCCGGATCCAGCTGGTTACCGCGGCCGGGAACGAATCCACCGGTGGCGTACTTCTGCAGGCGCTGCCAGGACCGAATGACGCCGGCGATTACATGGATGTGCAAGCTGGCTGCAGCCAATTCAGCGGCATGCTTACCACGCGCGACAATCTCGGCGTCGGTGTCGAGCATCCGCAAGCCAACCTGGAACTCAAGAGCATCTTGAGCCGTGGGCGCGGTACCTTTAAGACGCAGGGCGCGACAATGACGCTGACGCCAGGCGTCTATCCGCCCTTGCAACCCGGCGATGCGGTGATACCCGAGCAGCTCAAGGGAGCCACCCCGCCCTCGTCGAGCCGCGCGGTGATTGCCGGCATGACGACGCCTGCACCGGAAGGCACGCAGACATACACCCTCGAGCGTGCCTTCGACGATGACGTGGTCAGGCCTGTTAGCTACAGCTATATCCGCAAGCATCTCGTTCGCTTCAGCGCGGGCGCTGATCCGGAGAAGCAGGAGGAATTGCTGCTGATCGACAACGAAGGCAATGTCGGTCTCGGGCGACGGGTGGCGGTAGACAGCGGCAACGCCGGCCCGGCGGCGCTTCGCATCACGGCCGCACGCAAGGTAGCGATCTACTTCGATAATCCTGCAGTCGATCCGCAGGAAGCTCTGGAAGTCAACGGCACGGTGAAAGCGCTGTCCTTCGAAGGCGACGGCAGCAAGCTGAAGGACCTGCCCACCGTCAGCCTGGGCGGACGTGAACCGATCTCGATCGGAACCGACAACTCAAGCTGCGCAGGCACGGCAGCCACGGACGGATTTATCGTGGCGAGCTTCGGACCGCAGCAAGTCGACCAGCAGGTGCCGGATTTCTTTGGCATGCTCAGTTGCACGCTGCCGAATGGTGTCGTTTATAAAGCGTCCGCGAGTTTCGAGCGCCATCAGGATGATAACGGCATCACTCGGAATCCCGTGTTCGGCAGCTTGAGTGTGCCGGTGCGCAAAGGGGAGCAGTGGACGCTGGAGCTGGATATCAAGCGGTCCCATGACTGCACCCTGTTTATCCAGGCCCATTGGGTACCGTTCGGCCCCAGTTGCACTGCTGTGGCGCCATCTTGAGCTGCCAACGTCGTTCTTTGCGACGCTGGGGGGCAGGGACGTTATTCAATCATCGGTCAGCTCTTGACCTTCACTCTCGCCCATTACGGGTGGGGAGGGAATTGGCTGCGTGGTAACGACCGTCGACTGATACCCTCTGCCGAGGCTTGGTTCGCGGGTATGTCGCGATGGCCTCGTCAAGTTGTTTCTTAGCGGCGCCGAATGCCTTGGCGCCTAAAAGCGATTCACCCGGAAGTAGAAACCATCCAAGAATGCAGGAGCGGTCGCGAACGGCTAGTTGAACGTGGCTGTCCTTGTGGAATCCTGAGTTTGGGACAAGCTCGACTCCCTGACGAAATGCACCGCGAACCATTTGGTACGCGGGTTCGCCGTCCTTTCCCCGTTGCGCGTGAATGGATTCTATCACGGCGTTATCGAGCTTCCTGTTCAGTACATCGCCCTCGCCATCCTCAGGAGGAACGTTGACCGGGCGTTTCTCTTCAGGGGTGCCTTCAGCAACCCAAGCCGCCTTAAGCAGGAATGCGGCATCCTCGAACTCGGCCAGACCGGGTCGGGTCGTCATGTCGAGCGTCCGTTGAACGCAAAGGACAGCACCAACGACGGCTGGAGTGGCGATTGGGGATGCGGTCAAACGGCGGGCGGGCGTTCTGCTGACGACGTCTGCGAATGAGAGCGCGCGGTCGGGGTCGCCTTCATAGAAATACGAGCCTGAACCTAGCCAATCGTACTCGTTCCGACTGTCACGGATGGCTGTGCGTCCGGTAACCAGTGAGTCGCGAATGGTTATGTCGCAGCCATGGTAGGCCACGAGCAAATGCCCGTCATTCACTACTTCGAAACGTAGAATCGGGCGAGCTTTCCGGTCTTGGTCAGGACCCCGGCACGCTTGGCAACATCGATAGCGTAGCCAACGGTCACTACCTTGCCCGAAGGCAATGTGATCTTCTTCGCGAGCGAGGCCTTTGTCGCGGACTTCGACTCCACCTTTGCGTGGGCCGGTTTCGGTGTGGATTTGGAATACATCTATGCATCGTACACCTGGCCAATGTGCGTGAGAAAGCAGGCTCCATGTCGGCGGGCAGAAGGACGACGTTTAGGCGCGGCATGATCTGACCCTCGGCCATGCGGCGTGTTCTTGGTACTCGCGGATTCCTGTTGTGCTGAAATCCTGCCTTTACCGGCCGAAATCGCGGATCTGCAAGGTCGCAGTGAGTGGCTTTAAAACCTCCTTGATATCACGCGAACGTTCCTTGGGCGTTCGATCCGCGCCTCGCTAAAAAGTCACGAAAAGATGACTTTTTGCCACTCATGTCGTATATTCATGACATGACCGCGCCTACTAACACGCCACGCCTGACCGCCGGCTTCGGGCAAATGCTCCGAGCGGAACGTCGAAAGCTTGGGCTTACCCAGGCGCAGTTGGCGGCCAGGGCAGGGATAGGCCGTCAAAAGCTCATCGAAGTGGAGCAGGGCAAACCAGGCGTCGCGTTTGCCACGTACGCCGCGGCGATGAGCGCGCTGGGAGTGGAGTTCTCCGTAAAGCCGCGGCTTGTCAGGATCGGTGACTTTCCGCAGCTGGGCCTGGTTGCGTGGAATCGCTCGAAAGAAGACATGATTCCCGAACGGGACGCTCTTTCGCTGTATGAGCGTAGCTGGGACATGGTCGATTACTCATCCATGACACCCGCAGAATCCGCCTTCCTGGACAAGTTGGTCCACACGTATGGAAACGGAGTGCTTCATGTTTAGCCGTTTGCACCACCAGCATGATCTCGAGGTGTTCCACGCAAACTCGGGCGAGTTCGGATTCGCGGAACAGGGCCTCCGACGCCAGCGATAGGAGCGCCGCGTCCCGACGCTTCCAGCGGATGACCTTGTCCGCAAGCATATGGCCGGTCACGGCCTTTACGTCGGTACGGCGAAGTTCGCCCCGTGTGCGCAGCGCGGTCCAGCCCATGGAGGCTGTTGTCCACGATCAACAATTCAGGAGCGGCACCGCTCATGAATCAGGTAGCTCCGGTTCCACCGGCACCTCATCGGGCGTGGAGATCCAGATATACCCGGCCGCCTCGACGGCTTGGCGGATCAACGAGATGCCCTGCGGCGATGTCAGGTCGATGATCTCGCCCACCTCCCACTGGCCCTCAGCGAACGGCGGCGCGTAAAGAAGATAAACGGTGCCGTCCGGATACTGCTTAGACTTCCATCCCAAGCCAGCGTGTTGGATACCGCGCTCGGCGAGGAACCGATCCACTGCGTGCGCCGCGCCATGGCTAAGGTCGTGGACCGCAAGGTTCAAACACATGTCCCATGCGGTGTCGCCAGGGCTATCCGCATCGACCAAACGGTAACGACGCGGTCGATCCACCCGCATGAGTAGCGGGATGTCGACCCGGGGCTTCAAGGTCACGATGCTGCGGCCGGTGTAATCCGCCGGCGACACGTAGACCCCGCCGCGCGAGTTTGGCCGCACGCCGCGCAGGACGACTTCCCACAGGGCGGCGATCGCGGAATCGGCGAGATAAAACGCGGCGCGCGT
>DASYLE010000043.1:0-11966 GCA_036009745.1 Luteibacter sp.
GCACACCTCGACATGGTGGAAAGGTGGCGAGCATAGCTCGCTTCTTTTTTTCGTGTCGGCTCGAGGACGACGATGAGTGGATGCCGCGCCGTTGCCCGCCGCTCTTGATCGTCGTACCAGCGCAGGCTGGTACCCAGTGGCGTCAGTGGTCGGTGGTCGCCACTGGACCCAGCCTGCCGGGATCTTGATCTGCTCTACTTATGCGCCAACGGCGACTGCATCAGCGCAGCGGCGCGGTTACTCGCATAGGTCTTCTGATTCCGCGTAAAGCCGATCGCGAAGATCGCCGCGCCCATCAGGAAGAAGGGAATCGCCTCGACGTAGTAAAGCGAATTCATGCTCAGGTTCAGCGCAGCCAAGGCCGAGCCCACCATCGGGCCGACCGCCGCACCGAAACGCCCCATACCCAGCGCCCAACCCGAGCCGGTCGACCGGATATGGCTCGGATAGAACATCCCGCTCAGCGCGTTGAGCACCGACTGGCCGCCGACCACGAAGAGGCCGGCGAGGAAGATGGTGATCTTGAGCATGCCCAGCGAGCCGCCGCTGAAACCGACGAGGATGATCGCCACGCCGGCGAGTACGCCGATCACCGCGGCCGAGCGCAGCGGATCGAAACGATCGAGCAGGCGACTCAGCAGCAGGCCACCGATGGCGCCACCTACGTGCAGCATCGCGGTTGCCGTCACCGCCTGCGCGATCGGGTAACCGAGCCCGGTGATCATCAGCGGCAGCCAGCTGGTCTGCAGGTTGATGCCGACCAGGTTCAAGAAGATCGCCAGCCACAGCAACACGGTGCCCGGCGCCCGCCCTTCGGCGAAAATCTCACGCACCGGTGCCTTCGACAACTTGCCGTCGACATGGGTGTACGTGGCATCGGCAGGGAGATCCTCGTCGTGGAAGACCTTGCGCAGGTTGCGCGCGATCCGTTCGCTGCTGTCGCCGCGGCCGATCAGGAAGCGGCTGGATTCGGGCAGCTTCCACCACAGCAGCGGCAGCATCAGCAGCGGCACCACGCCGCCGATGACGAACAAGGAGCCCCAGCCATGGTTCTGCGTCAGTGCCGCGGCGATGAAGCCGCCGATCGCCGGTCCGATCGCGAAGCCGCATACGGTGATCGTCACCATGGTGCCGCGCAGTCGTGCCGGCATGTATTCGGAGACCAGGGCGATCGAGCCCGGCATCGCGCCGCCGAGGCCGATGCCGGTGATGAAGCGCAGCACCGTCATCTGCTCGACATTGGTCGCCAGGGCGGTCAAGAGCGAGCCGACGCCAAAGACCACGGCCGAGATCAGGATGATCGTCTTGCGGCCGATGCGGTCGCCGAGCGTACCCAGCACCAGCGCACCGAGCATCAGCCCGAACAGGCCCGAACTGATCACCGGGCCGAGCACGCCGCGACCCACATGCCAGGCTTTCACCAGGGCGGGCGCGGTGTACCCCATGATCTGTGCATCGAAGCCGTCGAAGGTGACGACGATCAGGCAAAGCGCCAGCAGCCACCACTGGCCCGCGCCCAGGCGTCGGGACTCGACCAACGCAGAAACATCCACGACTTTCTCGGTCAACATGTTTGGCACCTTCTCGTGAGCCGGCCCGGACGGGCGCGGCATCGGCTGGATTCAGTTGTGTGCGGTTGCCCGGTCGTGGTGAGCGGCAGGGGTGCGCAATGCGTGGCGGAGCAGGGCGAGGCTCTGGGTCCAGGCCAGGTCGTGTGCCTGGGCATGGAAGCCGATTTCGCGAAAAGCGTTGAAGAAACCGTGCGCCGCACCGGGGTGGACCGTTACCGACATAGGCGGCGTGTTCGCGGCGATGGTTGTCACCGCCTCGCGCACTTCCGCGGGAATATGCGGATCGGCATCGCCGAAATGAAAGATCGCCGGGACCGCGATCGAGGCAATCTCGTCCAGGCTTTCGCCGAGCCGCGTGCCGTAAAAACAAAGCATGGCATCGGCGACGCCGCGAGCGGCGACTTTCGCGGCGAGTTGGCCGCCAAGGCAGAAGCCAAGCACGGCGACCTTGTCGTCGACCTCCGGCCGCGAGCGAATGGCCTCGATCGACTGCACCACATCGTCCACGCCCTGGGCCAGGTCGAAGCGCTTCCACAAGGCGAAGGCCTCCTGCAAACCGGCCTCGTCGTAGCCGAGCTCGACATGCGGCTGCAGCCGCCAGAACAGGTCGGGCACATAGGCCACATAACCTTCGGCGGCCAGGTCGTCGGCGACCTGGCGCATCGCCACGTTCACCCCGAAGATTTCCTGCAGCACCACCACCGCCGGCCCCTTTCCGCCGGCAGGCAAGGCGCGATAGGCGGTAAGCGGCTGGCCGTCGATGCGGACCAGTTCGATGAATTCACCTTGCATGACGGCTTTCCTGTTTCGCGTTGATGCGTTCGACGGCGAGGCTCAGCCGGCGAACCGGTAGCGGCCTTCGTCGTCGCGGTCCAGGCCGTGCGAGGCGCGCAGCGTTTCGAGCGTGCGCACGATCTCGCGGCCGTCGCGGCTGCCGACGGCATCCATCAACTCGGCGAAGAATTTCGGGCCATGACGCAGGGCCGCCTCGACCGAGTCGAAGCGCGCGCCATCGTGACGCGGCGGTGCCGGCACCTGACGGTCGAAGGCACCACCGGTGCCGAACGGCCAGGTGAGGTCGAAACCGGCTTTTGCACCCAGCCGATCCGGACCCAGTGACGGATCGAGCGGCAGCGCGCGAAAGCCGTCGGCGACGACAAGGTCGCGCGTGGCCTGGAAACGGGTGGCCAGCGCCCAGTCCATCTGCTGGTCGGAGAAGATGTCGATGTCCGGATCGACGACGAAGACATTCTTGACGTTGGCCAGGCTGGCGAAGGCGGCAGCGATCGCGTTGCGCGCCTCCCCGGGCACACGCTGGCGGATCGCGATACGTACGTTGAACATGCCGCCGCTGGCGCCGGTGGCATAGACCGCGACCGGTTCGCGCACCGCGCCCTGCAACGCGCGCCACAACATGGCCTCGGTGCGCAGCGCGATCAGCGGCGAGCTGTCGGTATAGCCCATGGTCGGGCCGCTGATGGTCATGGTCTGGAACAGCGGATCGCGGCGATGGGTCACCGCGGTCAGGTGGAAGACCGGATTGCGCTTCACCCCGCCGTAGTAGCCGAGGAATTCGCCGTAAGGGCCTTCGGCTTCGCAGTAGCCGTGTTCGTCCAGATAGCCTTCGAGCACGTACTCGGCGTCGGCCGGCACGCGGATATCGTTGGTGACGCACTTGACCACCGGCAGCGGACCTTCGCGCAGCGAGGCGACCAGGCCGAGTTCGTCGACCGGCAGGCGCATCGTCGCGGCGATATGGTCGAGCGGGTGGTTGCCGATCACGAAGCTCACCGGCAAACGCTCGCCACGGGCAACGGCGGCTTCATAGATCGCACGCAGGTCGCTGGGCGATACCAGGTCCACGCCGGCTTCCTGGCGGCCGCGCAGCATCAGCCGGCGCACGCCGACATTGGTGTGGCCGGTGCGCGCATCGCGTGCGTAATCGATCGAGGCGGAGAGATAGGGACCGCCATCCAGGCCGTGCTGGAGATGCACGGGCAGGGTGGTGAAGTCCGCATCCTCGCCGGTCAGGACGACCTGCTGGACCGGCGCCGTGGCACGGTCCAGTTCCTCGACCTTTCCCGGCCGGCCAAGGCGCTTGAGCAGTTCGGGCAATAGTTGCCCCGGTTCGACGCCAAAAGCGCGGGCCAGCCGGCTGCGGCTGCCGGTGACATTGCCGACCAGGGCCTGCCGCTCCGGGCCGACCTGCTCGAACAGCACGGCCCGCGGATTACCCTCCAGGCGCGCCGCCACATCGGCAAGGTCGACCGGGCCGGCGACGATCTCCAGCTCGTCCGGCCCCAGCCCGTCCACGAAGCGTCGCAGCCGGTAGGCATCGGTATCGATGCCGGGCGCGATTGATACGGCAACCATGCGACCTCCAGAGGCGCGGGCATCGCCAGCCGGGGATGCCTTTGCATTTGTTATTGTCAAAGCAGATTCTATGTTTAGAGATCGCCGACGAAGAAGTCAAATGCGGTTGCAGCATAAACCGCTGGTTTACTCGGGAGCGCTCCAGCCCATTTGTGCACTGAGGCCGCGCGCGATCGCCAGCAACCGCTTGGCAGTGCGACCGGTCAGCGAGGCATCGATACTCGTGCTCGGGCCAATGACCGTGATCGCCGCGGACAGCGAGCCGTCGTGGGTGTGGATCGGCGCGGACAAGGCGGTAAAGCCGATATTGAGCAGGCTGTCGGTACGCGACAGCGAGCGGGCCCGCGTCTCCTCGATGATCCCACTCATGGCGCGCTCGCTGAAGTCGCTGCCTTGCGGCATGCCCTCGGCCTGCTCGCGCTTGACCACCGCCTCGGTCTGCGCGCGCGGAAGGTAGGAAAGGAAGATCCGGCCGGTCGCGGAAGACACCGTGGGCAGCACATACCCCACCTGCAGCGACATCGGCAGCGGTCGCGGCCCGTTCACGCATTGCACGATGCAAGGCCCGCGATTGCCCCATACCGCCAGGTAACAGGCTTCGCCGGTTTCCTCGCTGAGCGTAAGCAGCGACTCGCGGGAAAGCCGCGCCACGTCGAGCTTTCGCAGCGCGGACAGACCTAGCTGCAAGGCATACGGCCCGAGCGTGTAACGACCCGTTTCGATCTCCTGCAGAACCAGCCCGACCCGGCGAAAGCTGACCAGGTACAGGTGTGCCTTGCTCGCGGTCATGCCGGCGCGGGCGGACAGCTCCTTCAAGGTCATCGCGCCTGGAGCTTCCTCGAGGCAACGAATCAATCGAAAACCGGATTCAACCGATTGGATGGAGCGCTGATCCGCCTTCGGTTCATCGCTTTCCTGCGGTGCAGCGCCGATGTCGGCTCGCTTGGCCATATGCGTCCTCTGTAAGGCTGGGCGGGAATGTCTGTATAGCCTGCCGTTGAACCGATGCAAACGCCAGACGCAAAAAAACCGCTTCCGGCATCACGGTTCTGGCGGTAGGTAATTCACTATGTGCAAATTAAGATTGACAGTATACAATTTCGAGACGCAGAATTCGGGACGGGCCACACCGGCCCGCGCCCTCGGGTTTTGCGGAGCAACAGATATGGCGGCAGCCTTGCGTGTCCTTATTTCCGGCGCCGGTATCGGCGGCCTCACCGCGGCGTTGAGCCTCCTGCAGCGGGGCATCGACGTGGAGGTCTTCGAGCAATCCGCGGAACTCGGCGAGATTGGTGCCGGATTCCAGGTCGGGGCCAACGGCGCGCGCGTGCTCTTCGCGCTCGGCCTGGAAGAGCAGCTACGCCAGGTCTACTCGATCCCCTCGGGCAAGGAAGTCCGGCTGTGGAACAGCGGCCAGACCTGGAAGCTGTTCGATCTCGGCGAGACCTCGGTGGAGCGTTACGGCTTCCCGTATTTCATGATCCATCGCGCGGACATGCACCAGATCCTCGTCGATGCGGTGCGCGCGCTGAAGCCGGACGCGATCCACCTCAATGCGCGCGGGGTCGGCGTCGAGCAGGATGCCGGCGGCGCCAGCTTGCGCCTTGCCGATGGCAGCACGATCCGCGGCGACGCGGTGATCGGCGCCGATGGCGTGCATTCGGCGCTGCGCCAGGACCTGTTCGGCGCCAGCGCGCCGACTTTCACCGGCTGCGTCGCCTGGCGCGGCATCGTCCCGGCCTCCGAATTGCCGAAGCATCTGCTGCGCCCCGTCGGCACCAACTGGATCGGCTCGGGCGGCCATATCGTGCATTACTTCCTGCGCCGCGGAGAGCTGTTCAACTTCGTCGCCGTGGTCGAGCGGCATGACTGGCTGGTCGAGTCATGGACCGAGCGCGGCACGGCCGAGGAATGCGCGGCCGACTTCGTCGGCTGGCATGAGGACATCCAGGCGATCATCCGCAAGCTCGACGCACCGTATAAATGGGCGCTGCTCGGCCGCGAGCCTATGGAGCGCTGGTCGGTCGGCCGCGCCACTCTGCTCGGCGATGCCTGCCATCCCACCTTGCCGTTCCTGGCCCAGGGCGCGGGTATGGCGATCGAGGATGGTTACGTGCTGGCGCGTTGCCTGGAGGCCTACGCCGACGATGTGCCGAAGGCGCTCCAGCGCTACGAAGCCGCGCGGATCGAGCGCACCAGCCGCATCGTGCGCGGCTCGGCCGAGAACGGCCGGCGCTTCCACAACAACGTCCTGTCCAATGCGGAGCAGGCCGAAGCCTATGTATCGAAGGAATGGCAGGAGAGCAGCGTCGAGGCGCGCTACGACTGGCTGTTCCGCTACGACGCGACCAACGTGCCGCTGGACGAGGCACCGCTCGGGGAGACGGTATGACCTCCGCCTCCGTCGCATTCACCCATCCGTCCATCGAAGGAGAGCAGGCATGACCGCCCCATCGTCCGTGAACGGTCTTTATCACTTCGCTTTCCCTTGCCGCGACGCCGAGGAAACCCGCGCGTTCTACGAGGACCTGCTCGGCCTGCCGCTGGTGCATTGCATGCTGGTCGACGCGGTGCCGAGTTCCGGCGACAAGGGGCCTTACGCCCATCTGTTTTTCCGCATGGCCGATGACTCCTATATAGCGTTCTTCGATCTCGGCAAGGACGAAGCGCCGCTGCCCTCGCCGAACACGCCGGCATGGGTGCAGCACTTCGCCATGGAAGTGGGCAGCCTCGATGCGGTGTTCGCGCATAAAGCACGCCTCGAGGCAGCGGGGATCGAGGTACGTGGCCTGGTCGACCACCACTTCGTCAAGTCGATCTATTTCTTCGATCCCAACGGCCTGCGCCTGGAAATCACCACACGCACCGAGCCGCCGGGATTCAACGACAAGGCCGAACGCGAAGCGCACGGCGCCCTCGCCGAATGGACACGGCAGAAGCAGGCCATGCTCAAGGGAGCGTCGCAAGGATGACCACCTGGGACCGCATCCCCGTGGTGCTGCAATTCGCCGAAAACCTGGCGATGACCGAGACCTACGGTTTCAACGGCAGCCAGGGCATCACCTCGCTGGAAGGCCAGCGGCTGGTACCGCGCGACCGGCCGTCGAAGACGGTGTTCCTGTTCATGCACCCGACCTCGACGCTGCAACTGCTGCCGATGCCGGGCGCCCTGGCCGACGCGGGCTTGCACGTCCTCTGTGCCGGCAGCCGCTACGCGCGCAACGACAGCGCGCTGATCATGGAGAAGGTCGTCTATGACATGGGCGCGTATATCCGTCATGCGCGCGAGGTGCTTGGCTACGAGAAGGTGATCCTGGTCGGCTGGTCCGGTGGCGGCTCGCTGTCGCTGTTCTACCAGGCCCAGGCCGAGAAGCCGACGATCACGCATACGCCGGCGGGCGATCCCTACGATTTGACCGCGGCGAATCTGAGCCGTGCCGATGGGGTGATCTTCATTGCCGCGCACCTCAGTCGCGCCGAAACCCTGACCGAGTGGCTGGACCCGTCGATCACCGATGAGCTGAACCCGGACGTGCGACTGCGCGAGTTCGATATCTACGATCCGGCTTGCCCGAACCGGGCGCCGTTCGCCGCGGATTTCGTCCAGGCCTTCCGCGAAGCCCAGCGTGCGCGCAATCGCAAGATCACAGCGTGGGCGCAGGAGCTTCTGGAACAGCTGCGCAAGCGCGGCGACGGCGAGGTCGAGCGCGCCTTCGTCACTCATCGCACCATGTGCGATGTGCGCTGGCTCGATCCGACGGTCGATCCCAACGGGCGCAAACCGAACTGGTGCTACATGGGCGATCCGCGCACGGTGAACGTGGGACCGGTGGGCCTGGCCCGCTTCTCGACACTGCGCTCGTGGCTCTCGCAATGGTCCTACGACCTTTCCAACGCGAAGGGGCCGGCCAACGCCGCGAAGATTCACCACACGCCAGTGCTGCAGATCGAGAACGAGGCCGATGACGCCGTGCCGGCAACGCACAATCCTGCGATTCGCGCCGCGCTGGCGACGCCGGACCAGGAATTTCTCAGTCTCGAGGGCGCCACGCACTATTACCTCGGCCAGCCGGAACTGCTGGCGCGCTGCATCGACACGGTCATCGACTGGAGCCGGCGCAAGTCCTTGTTGAACTAAACAGCCTTGCCCGCACGCCGTTGAGGGCGGACGATCAGCGAGACCCGTATCGATGCCGTCAGGCAGGAGATCAGTGAGATGTCGGTTGATTCGAAGAATATTGTGAGCGATCTGCGTATCGGTGACCTGCTGGCGCGCAACGTCGCCGCCCGGCCATCGGCCCTCGCCGTGATCGAGCCGCACGGCGTGAGTCGCACCTGGGCCGAGCTGGATGCCGACACCGCCCAGCTCGCCGGCGGCCTGGGTTCGCTGGGGCTGGTCCGCCACGATCGTCTCGCGACGATCGTGCGCAACGGTGCCGGTGCGGTCGAGGCGCTGTTCGCCGCGGCGCGCGGCGGCTTCGTCGGTATCCCGATCAACTACGGGCTGACCCCGGCCGAAGTCGGGGTGATCTTCAAGGACTCCGAACCGAAGGCGATCCTGGTCGACGACGACTTCGTCGATCTCTTTCGCGAGCAGATCGATGCCTCCGGTGCGATCGTGATCGTGCGTGGCGGTTCGGGCACGCGCCCGGCGATCTGGCACGACTATGCACGGATCAAGAACAGCGACGGTCCGTTCGACGAGGCCGCGGTGTCGCCCGACGATATCCGCACCATCCGCTACACCAGCGGCACGACGGCGGCACCGAAAGGTTGCCTGGGAACCCATCGGCAGATCCTGTCCAGCATCGCCAACTTCTTCCGCGAGCTGGACGTCGCCGATGCGCCCTTCCTGCAACTGCTGCCGCTGTTCTCCGGCGCGGGCATCTGGATGGTGTTCGCCGCGGCGTACCACGGCGTGGCCAGCGTGGTACCCGACGCGTTCAAGCCGGACGAGGCCTTGCGCGCGATCGCCGCGCACGGCGTCGGCCATGCCTGCGGCGTGCCGACCATGCTGAGTCGCCTCTGCGAGGAATATGACCCGGCCACCTATGACGTCAGCTCGCTGAAGCTGTTCGGCTATACCGGCTCGCCGATGCCGCCGGCGGTGATCCGCAAGGCGCTTGGCCTGCTGCCGTGGAATTTCTACCAGGGTTTCGGTGGCGGCGAGATGGGCGGCCTGGTCTCCTATCTCAAGCCCGAGGATCACCCGCGCTCCGGTAGTTCCGACGATGGCCTGGCCGAACGCCTGCGCACCGCCGGTCGCCCGGCGAAGTACGCCGAACTGGTGATGCGCAGCCTGACCGACGGCAGTCCGCTGCCGCCCGGCGAAGCGGGCGAGATCAGCGTGCGTTCGGCGAGCAACTTCGCCGGCTATCACAACCGGCCGGAAGAGACGGCACACACCCTGCGCGGTGAGTGGGTCTACACCGGCGACGTCGGCTTTATCGACGAGGAAGGCCTGCTGCACGTGATCGACCGGGTCAAGGACATGGTCATCACCGGCGGCATGAACGTGTCCTCGGCCGAAGTCGAAGCGGCGATCATGGACCATCCGGCGGTGCAGTCCGCGGCGGTATTCGGCGTGCCCGACAACGAATGGGGTGAAGTGGTCACCGCCGCGGTCATCCTGCGCGACGGTCACCGGCCCAGCGAGGCCGACATCGTCGCCTTCGCCCGCCAGCACCTGTCCGGCTACAAGTCACCCAAGGCGGTGCACTTCCTGGAGAGCTTCCCGATGAACAGCGCGGGCAAGATCCTCAAACGCGAACTACGCAAGCGTTTCGCCTCCGCCGAGGTCTGAGCGCTTCGCTTCCATACGTTCAACAACGAGGTCACGTACATGCAGTGGAAACCCAATCCCAAGGCCGGTCCCCGCGGCTATCTGGTTGAACCGGAAGAGTTCCAGACGCTCGATATCACCATGCCCGAGGAAGGCGTGGCGGTGATTGCGCTGAACCGGCCCGGGAAACTCAATGCCTTCAACACCGCGATGATCGGCGAGGTCCGCGCCGCGATGTGGCGGATGAGCTTCGACGATCGCGTGCGCGTGATCGTGGTAACCGGCACCGGCCGCGGCTTCTGTGCCGGCCGCGACGTCGAGGAATTGCGCGGCGAGCGCGGCATGCCGCTGCCCCAGTACCGTGCCTACGTGCGTGCCAACCACGACATGCTCAACGACTTCGAAGCGATCGAGAAACCGGTGATCGCGGCGATCAACGGCGTATGCGCCGGCGGCGGCATCGAACTGGCGGCGTCCTGCGATTTCCGCTTCGCCTCCACCACGGCCACCTTCCTGCTGCCGGAAATCTTCATCGGCGTGATCCCGGCGTCCGGCGCCTGCTCGCGCATGATCCAGATGATCGGCATCGAGAACGTCAAGGACCTGGTGATGACGGGGCGTACCGTCGACGCCGAGGAAATCCGCGAGATGCGCTTCGTCCGTCGCGTCGTCGCCCCCGATCAGCTGATGACCGAGGTGTTCGCCTACGCGAAGCTGCTGATGAAGGGCGCACCGCTCGCCGTCGGCATCGGCAAGCACATCACCAATACCTGCCAGAACGTGGACACCGAGACCGGTCGCATCCTCGAGCGTCTGGCACAATCCTCCCTGGTCGGCTCCACCGATTCGACCGAGGGCATCCGTGCCTTCCTCGACAAGCGCAAGCCCGACTTCACCGGCCGCTAAGCGGAGCGCGACATGAAACTCGATGGCATCACGGTACTGGACTTCACCCAGTTCATGGCCGGTCCCCTGGTGTCGTCGATGATGGCCGACCACGGTGCCCGCGTGATCAAGGTCGAATCGCCCGAAGGCGATCCGACCCGCCGCGGTCCACGCAGTCATCCCGTACAGGCGACCGGCGACAGCTTCCGCGTGCTCAATCGCGGCAAGCAGAGCATTGTCCTCGACCTCAAGCAGCCGGCGCATCGTGAGGCCGCGCAGCGTTTGATTCGGGGTGCCGATGTCGTCGTCGAGGCATTCCGCCCCGGCGTCGCCGACCGCCTGGGCATCGGCTACGCGGAGGCTTCCGCGCTCAACCCGAACATTGTCTATACGTCGCTATCCGCCTTCGGCCAGAGCGGCATGCTCAAGGATGTCGCTGCCCATGACAGCATGGTGCAGGCGCTGGCCGGTACGTTCGCCTTCGATGCCGAAGGCCGCCCGGTGGATCCGCCCGTATCGCTCGCCGCGGTCGCCGCCGCACAGTTCGCCCTGTCCGCCATCCTCATGGCTTTGCTCGCCGCGCGTTCGGGACAAGGCGGCGACCATATCGATATCTCGATGCACGATGCCGCGCTGGCTATTCGGGGTGGTTTGACCGCCGCGGGACTGGCGACGCTGGAGCAACCACAACACTTCACCGGCCCAGCGGCCACGCCGCTCGCCGAAAGCTACCGCACCGCCGACGGCCGCTGGCTGCGCATCGACGCGCGTGATCAGCGCGCCGCACGCGGACTGCTCGAAGCATTGCAGCGCCCGGACCTGATGGACGCTGCGCAAGACCCCGTACGCAAAGCCCTGACCGACATCTTCGCAAGCGCCACCCTGGCCGACTGGCTCGACCGCCTCGGCATCGAAGCCGGCGTCGTCCCCGTCCTCAACTACGCCGAAGCCCTCGCCCATCCGCACACCACCAGCCGCGGCATGATCGGCAGCGACGCCGAAGGCGCTTTACACCTTGGCTCGCCGATGCGCTTCGCACGCGATGCGGCCCGACCGCGTTACGAAACCTCGGCACTGGGCCAGGACACCCGGCAAGTCCTTGTCGATCTGGGCTATGGCGACGACGAACTCGCTGCGTTCGGCCTGTAAAAGCACCGCTTGAACGTCATTCCGGCGTGGTCCCCCGTTGCTGTCCGGGGGAAATCAGGGGTCGCCGTGTATCTATGTTGGCCAGATTTAAAGGTCTGGCCTCAAAGGACTCGCGAACAGGGTTCGCTCCCACAGGAGCAGGTTGCCGCGACCTTGTGGGAGCGAACCCTGTTCGCGAGTCCTTTGGGGACGTGACTTCCCGATCG
>DASYLE010000044.1:0-6888 GCA_036009745.1 Luteibacter sp.
GCACACCTCGACATGGTGGAAAGGTGGCGAGCATAGCTCGCTTCTTTTTTTCGTGTCGGCTCGAGGACGACGATGAGTGGATGCCGCGCCGTTGCCCGCCGCTCTTGATCGTCGTACCAGCGCAGGCTGGTACCCAGTGGCATCAGTGGCCGGTGGTCGCCACTGGACCCCGGCCTGCGCCGGGGTGACGGTGAGGGGACGAAACGCCGCGCCCTGCTCTTCGCTTTTGATCGTCATACCAGCGCAGGCTGGTATCCAGTGGCGTCAGTGGCCGGTGATCGCCACTGGACCCCGGCCTGCGCCGGGGTGACGGTAAGGGGACGAAACGCCGCGCCCTGCTCTTCGCTGTTGATCGTCATGCCAGCGAAGGCTGGTATCCAGTGGCGTCAGTGGCCGGTGATCGCTACTGGGCCTCGGCCTGCGCCGGGGTGACGGTGAGGGGACGAAACGCCGCGCCCTGCTCTTCGCTTTTGATCGTCATACCAGCGAAGGCTGGTATCCAGTGGCGTCAGTGGCCGGTGATCGCCACTGGACCTCGGCCTGCGCCGGGGTGACGGTGAGGGAACGAAACGCCGTGCCCTGCTCGTCGCTTTTGCTCGTCATACCAGCGAAGGCTGGTATCCAGTGGCCTCCGTGGTCGGTGGTCGCCACTGGACCTCGGCCTGCGCCGGGGTGACGGTGAGGGAACGAAACGCCGTGCCCTGCTCTTCGCTTTTGATCGTCATACCAGCGAAGGCTGGTATCCAGTGGCGTCAGTGGCCGGTGATCGCCACTGGACCCCGGCCTGCGCCGGGGTGACGGTGAGGGGACGAAACGCCGTGCCCTGCTCGTCGCCGTTGCTCTTAGTAAGACATGGCGCGCAGCGCCTCCCCTTAAACGGGGTCCCCTATGAGCGTGAGACCGGGTGGGACGACAAGGCCGCGCAGCGGGGTCGGCATGGATGCCGACCGTTTACCCGCGGGCGACTAACCGAGGGCGAGATGCCCAGTTCGTAGCGACAACTATCCTGACGTGGAGGGCCAATCAAGAAAAGGGACTCGGCCCCCGGCAGGGGGGCGAAATACCGGCGCCCTAGGCGCCGACACGAATATAGGCACCTCCCCGAAGGGGAAAAACTCAGACGCCGCCAGCGTGCCGCATCAGGTGCCGCTTCACCGGCGCAAGCCGATCCAGCAACCGCACGCCAAGCCCCCGCGCAGCCACCAACGGCGCCGCCCGCCACGCATAAATACGCGCAAGCCCATCGAATCCCATCGCATCAAACGTATCCGCGCTACGCCGACGCCGCGCATAACGGCGAAGAATATGATCCGCAGCGAAATCCTTGCCCGCTTCACGCGCCGCGACCAATGTGTCACGCAATTCGGCGACATCGCGCAAGCCGAGGTTCACGCCCTGCCCCGCCAACGGATGCACCACATGCGCCGCATCGCCAAGCAATACGAAACGCTCCGCCTGATAACGCTCGGCCAATTGCAGGCGCAGCGGAAACGCAGCACGCTTCGTCGTACCAGTCACCCGACCAAGACGGAAATCACTCGCCACGCCAAGCGCCTCACGGAACGCCTCATCGTCCATGGCCAGCACACGGCCAGCCTCCGCCTCCGGCAACGACCAGACCACCGAACTGCGCCCATCGGCCAAAGGCAGAAGGGCCAGCGGACCACCCGGCAGGAACACCTGCCAGGCCGTGTCTTCATGCGCCCGCTCGGTCGACACATGAGCGACCACCGCACGCTGCGCATAATCGCGCCCCTTGGTGTCGATACCGGCGATGCGACGCAAGGGCGACTGAATCCCATCGGCGGCCACCAGCAAGCGCGCGGACACACCCTGACCGTCCGTCAGTTCGACCTGCACGCGCTCGTCGCGCACCTGATAACCGGATACCTCGGCCGGGCAAAGCCGACGCACACCGGCCGCCACGAGTGCCTGCCAGAGCACTTGCTGGACCAGGCTGTTCTCGACGATCCAGCCGAGCCGTTCATGCCCATCGTCGGCCGCGTCGAAATCGATCGCCGCGCCGTTTTCGCTATCCCACACATGCATACGCGAATAGGGACCGGCCCGGCTCTCGCGTATGGACGTCCATACGCCGAGATCCTCCAGCAGCACGATCGACGACGGCGCCAGCCCGACGACCCGCAGGTCGACTTCGGCCTCCGGCTGCCATGCGGCCGGTTCGCGCGCATCGATCATCGCGGTAGCGAAACCCGCGCGGGCCAGGGTCAAGGCCGCAGCCGCACCAACCATGCCGCCACCGACCACGGCGATATCCAGCCCAGCGCCGCGACGGCGCGTGCTCTCGCTACTCATGGCGTCTTCTCCAGCACGGCACGCGGTGCTTCCTTGCCGAAGCCCATGCCACGACGTCCCAGCGCACGGCGCAATGCCGGAATGCGATCGAAGGCAAACATGCCCAGCGAACGCAAGGGACCGAAGGCCGCTTCGTCGAGGCAGGCCAGACGGACCAGACCATGGCTCATCGCCATCGTCGCCTCGCGATCGGCGGCGCGACGGGTGGCGTAACGGGCCAGCACCGCGGCATCGCCGGGGTCGTTTTCAGCGGCGATCATCTCGGCCAGGGTCAGCGCATCGCGCAAGCCCAGGTTGAAACCTTGCGCGCCAATCGGGTGCACGGTCTGCGCGGCATTGCCGACCAGCACGGCCCGCGGACCGGTCAGCGCCTGTGCGGCGACCCGGCGAATCGCATACGGGTGACGCTTGCCCGGCCGGGTCAGCCGGCCAAGGCGCCAGCCAAAACGTTCCTGGGCAAAAGCGATAAAGGCGGCATCGTCCATGGCGACCACGTCGTCGGCGAGCGACGAATCGACCGTCAGCACCAGACCGCAACGGCGTTCGGCCAGCGGCAGCAAGGCCACCGGCCCCTGGTCGGAGAAACGTTCGTAGGCGCGGCCGCCATGATCACGCTCCGGAGTCACCGTGGCGACGAACAGGGTCTGCCCGTAGTCGTGCATGTCGGTGCCGATCCCCAGGGCGGCGCGCACGCCCGAATCGGTGCCGTCGGCACCAACCAATAAGGCGGCACGCAGCGTCCTCGATCCCTCGGCGCTGTCGATGCGGGCATCCCACCCTCCGTCAGCCGGGACGATACCGGCCAGCCGGGCCGGGGCCAGCCGCTCGAGATGACGGCATTGGTCCAGCCGGCGCAGCAAGGCCGCGCCCAGTTCCCGTGCCGGCAGGGTCCAGCCAACCGCGTCGACACCCAGTTCGGCAGCATCCATGCGCACGCTGCCAAAGTCGCCGGCGCGACTGACATGGATATGCCGGATCGGCGTGGCATGGCGTTCGGCATGTTCCCAGACGCCAATCGCCCGCAACCCGTTGACGGTGGCCCGGGCCAGGGCCAGGTTGCGCTCGTCGTAGCTGGGCTGGGCGTCGATCCGTGCCGCGGCGGCCTCGACCAGGCTGGCCCGGCGGCCGGCGGCGTCCAGGGCGATGGCGAGGCTGGCCCCCACCAGACCACCGCCGACGATAAGAATGGGTTGTTCGCTCATTCAGTGATAATACCCCGATGCACGCCGCGCCCTCCGCCGGCTGCTAAACTGACGGTCTTACGTATCCCCGGAGTTCCCCATGGCATTGACGCAAAAGCAGCGCGTCGGCATTTTCCTCCTGCTCGCCCTGGTCATGGCGGCGACCCGCATGAACCATTTCGGCCCGCTGCCCGACGCCTCCTGGGCGGTGTTCTTCCTCGGCGGCTTCTGGCTGCGCGGTTCCGCGCGCTGGGCTTTCCCGCTGCTGATGGCCGAGGCCGTGCTGGTCGATTTCGTGGTCATCCACAACCAGGGCCTGGATTTCTTCGCCCATTACTGTGTGTCGGTCGCCTACTGGTTCCTGGTCCCGGCCTACTTCAGCATGTGGCTCGGCGGCAGCGTCCTCGCCCGCCTGGCCAAGGGCCTGAACATCCGCACGCTCGGCCTGCTCGCGGTCAGCCTGCTGGTCGCGGTCACCGCCTGCCAGCTGCTCTCGCAGGGCAGCTTCTACTGGCTGAGCGACAGCGTGCCGCAGCCGCGTAGCGTCGCCGCCTGGTGGGAAAACCTCACCGACTGGTACCTGCCGTACCTGCGTACCGCGGCCATCTATGTTGCCCTGGGCGCCGCCCTGCACGTGGTGGTGGTCAAGCTGGTCGGCACGCTGCACGCCGACCAGACCGGCCGCCTGACCCGCTGATCCCGTGGGGAATCGTCTCTCCAAGATCTATACCCGGACCGGTGACGATGGCAGCACCGGTCTTGGCGACGGCACCCGCACCGGCAAGGATTCCTTGCGGGTAGCCGCCTACGGCACGGTCGACGAGCTCAACAGCACGATCGGCGTGATCGTCGCCGTCGACGGCATCGACCCGGCCATCGCCGAAACCCTGACCCAGATCCAGCACGAGCTGTTCGACCTGGGCGGCGAGTTGTGCATCCCCGGCATGGCGATGATCACGGATGCCGATATCGACCGCCTGGAAACCATCCTCGACGGTTTCAACGCCGACCTGCCCCCGCTGAAGGACTTCATCCTCCCCGGCGGCGGCATGGCGGCGGCCTGCTGCCACGTCTCGCGCACCGTCTGCCGCCGCGCCGAACGCGAAGTGGTCGCCCTGGCCCGCGTCGAGGAAGTCCGCCCCCAGGCCCAGCGCTACCTGAACCGCCTCTCCGACCTGCTCTTCGTGATCTGCCGCGTACTCGCTCGCGCCAATGGTCATGGCGAAGTGCTCTGGCAGCACGAGCGCCGTCCGCGCGCCTGAACATATCGGCGCGGAGGAGGCGTTCGCACCGTCTACCGCGTGCTGAATCTGCCGTGGGGACGGGCTTTCTGATAGCTTAGCGGCCTTTAGAACGGAACAGACCGCGCCCGTGCCGACACCTCGCTACGTCTTGCCTCCACGCCGCCTTCTGGCCGTTACCGCCGCCCTGTTCATGGCTGGCGCGTACGCCGATCCCGCCAGTGCCGCGGCCAAGCCGAAGGCCGTCGACCCGAACGCCACGCCTACCGAGACCTGCAAGCTGGGCTCGTTCATGTGCCCGCCCCGCCCGGTCAGCTATGCGCTGTGCCGGCCAAATGCGCTGCTCGAGTTCTACGATCCCTCGATCACCAAGGACACCAGCCTGCGCGAGACGGCGGTGACCAATGCCCATGCGACCAGCGTGGACAGCCCGCAGGCCTCGGTCTTCCATTTCAATGGCGCTGTGCGGATCGAGCGCGCCGACCAGTTGATGCAGGGCGACGACGTCCACTACAACCAGGACACGACGGCTTACGACGCCCAGGGCAATGTGCGCTACCAGGACGCCGGCTCGCTGATGTCGGCCGACCGCATGGTCGGTACCCAGGAACCGGCGCAGAGCGACGCCTACAACGTCCGCTACCAGATGCTCGACACGCATGCCAATGGCATCGCCGCCGAAGCCAAGCAGATCGACGTGCAGAAGACACACTACCAGCAGGCGACCTACTCGACCTGCGACGTGGGCAACCACCTGTGGGAATTCCGCGCCAAGCGGATCGACATGGACAAGGGTGAGGGCGTCGGTGTGGCGCACAGCGGTACGTTACGTGTGAAGAACGTGCCGGTCATGTACTTCCCGTACCTCAGCTTCCCGCTGGACGACCGGCGCAAGAGCGGTTTTCTTTACCCGACCTTCGGCCACTCGAGTCATTCGGGCCTGTTCTTCACCCTGCCCTATTACCTGAACCTGGCGCCGAATTACGACGCGACGATCGAGCCGCGCTATTACAGCCAGCGCGGCGCCATGGTGGCCGGCGAGTTCCGTTACCTGTTCGCCAAGAGCGCGGGCACGCTGAACGTCGAATACATGCCGCACGACCACGGCACCGAGGACGATATCAGCGGTACCAGCGACCGCGACAGCAACCAGCGCTACCTGATCAAGTTCGCCGACACCACCTACCTGCCCTGGTCGGGCTGGTACTTCTCGACGTCCATCAACCGCGCCTCGGACAACCAGTACTTCCGCGACTTCAATAACGACCTGTATACCGCCGCTACCGGGCTGCTGGGCTCCAGCGCCTACGTGTATGGCAACGGCACCTGGTGGCATGCGTCGATCGGCGCGGATACTTACCAGAATACCGACGCCGGCCTGCCGAACTACGTCGTGCCGTACAAGCGCTGGCCGCGTGCGACCTTCAACATAGACACGCCGATCGCTCCCTGGCTGGACTTCGGTATGGACAACGAAGCGGTCGCTTTCCGCAAAACCGATCCGGTTCCTGACGGAAATCAGGTCGACGGGAACCGTCTGGACCTTTATCCATACTTGTCCGCCGATTTCCAGGGTGCCGCCTGGTTCGTCCGGCCCAAGCTCGCCTATCGTTACACAGGCTATGAGCTGGACGACGACTACAAGAGCTTCGGTTTCAAGGACCGCACCCCAAGCCGCTCGCTGCCGATCGTTAGCATCGACAGCGGTTTGATCTTCGACCGCATCACCAACCTGTTCGGCACCTCGTACACGCAGACGCTCGAGCCGCGCCTGTACTACCTGTATGTGCCCTACCGTAACCAGACCAACCAGCCGCTGTTCGACACCAGCCTGATGTCGTTCGACTTCTGGCAGCTATTCAGCCCCAACCAGTTCTCCGGTGCCGACCGCCAGATGAACGCGAACAACCTGACGGCCGCACTGACCACACGCCTGCTGGATGACAACGGTGTCGAGCGTGTATCGGCCAGCATTGGCCAGATCAGGTATTTCACCGAGCAACGCGTCCAGGCCGCCACAGTCCCTACCATCCCGACCAATTTCAACGGCTCGGACTACGTCGCCCAGTTTGCGGTACAGCTGAGCGACAAGTGGAAGCTGGACAGCGCGTACCAGTGGAACCCGAACAAGGTCAACGGATTCATCCAGG
>DASYLE010000045.1:0-22173 GCA_036009745.1 Luteibacter sp.
GGCGATCAGCCGGCTCGTGATCCGGGGCCCCGTTGAGCAGTGAGGTCGGCGGGGACGACAAGGCCGCGCAGCGGGGGAGGCATGGATGCCGACCGTTTGCGAACGTACAGGGATGTACGTTCGCAAACCCCGGCCCCGCCGACCGCCCCGCGCAGCGGGCACGCGATCGGGGTGGCCTCTTTGGGTTACTTTTCTGGGCCATTCCGGAAAAGTGACTCGCCCTCCGGCAGGAGGGCGAAACACCGGCGCCATAGGCGCCGACACGATCAACGTATCGCCAATCACGAGTCGGTCTCTGGCCTGTCAGGTCACAAGTCAGTGGCAACAACGGCCTGCTCAAGTGACACCGAAATTTCCCCGGACAGCAGTGGGCGTAGGCCGGGATCCAGTGGCGGTGCATTGGATTCTCGCGCAGCACAAAAAAAAGCCGGCGCTTATAAGCGCCGGCTTTTTTGCGACCAGGTGAACCCCGATCAGTTCGTCTTGCCCTTCGAAGCCTCTTCCGCCTGCTCGCGCTTGTCCAGTCGCGCGGCCATGCGGTCGATATTGGCCAGCGAGACCAGGTGCGAGTAGATCCAGCCGAACGCGCCTTCGCGCAGGAATTCGTGGGCGACCTTCTCGTCGAGCTTGCGCAGCTTCTCTTCGTTGATCACGAACAGGCCATTGAGGTTCAGGCCCTTGCCTTCCTTCTGCAGGGTGATCGTGCGCGGCTCGAGCAGGTCGTGCTCGCGCAGCTTGCCCATGAACCACTGCGTGCGGGCGACGTGGTCCTGGAACTCGCCGAGGAAGTTGACCGCATTGGTCAGCGCCGGCGCATCGGTGCCGTCCTCGTTGAACAGGCGCTCGCCTTCCTCGCCGTTGAAGCCTGCATAGGCCTCATCGAGGAACACGGTGAAATCGTCGCCGGCCTGGCCGACCGGCTTCTCGGCGAGCACGAACGGATAGCGCCGGACGAAGGCCGGGATGTACATCCCCGATTCCCAGAAGCCATCGTCGCCAACGAACAGGTTCTCGCCCTGACGCAGGCCGAGCAGGGCCATCGGGCCCGCGTCCTCGATGCTGGTGCCGGCGAAAAGAATCGGGAAATCGCGCGAGGCGGGGGCAAACTCGACGCCCGTCAGCGGTACCGAATGCACCTTCTCGGCGAAGCGGACGTTGTTGACGGCCTTCAGCCGCAGGTCGCGATGGGCGGTACGGTTGAGCGGCACCGGACGCTCGTAGAAAAGCACTTCAGCCACGTTCTGAATCCTCATTACCCGCCGTGCCTGGGTCGCCACCCCGGCTCCCCTTCCAAACGCGGCAGGTTTCTTCCAGTCGAATGCCCACTATATCAGCGCTTTGGGGCGGGTGCGAAACCCCCGGAGACCTGAATAAAGGTCCCTGCACGATCCATACCGTTGTATGCGAAATGCAGCAATTCTGGGCTATGCTGGGCCAACGGACCGGCGTAAGCCGGCCCCGCGCACATACGGAGCTGGCTTTGCTGGAACGCTCTTTCGCCAAGGTGAAGGACGAAACACATGCTTAGGGAAGTCGTGCTATACCCCGGAACCGCCCAGGTCGCCGAACTGCATGCCACGCGCGTGCTGTCCCTCGACGCGGCCGGCCGGATCCTGGACTGGATCAGCTGGCAGGATGCGGTATGCCTGTACGTTCGTGACGCGGTGGCCTGGACCCTGGGCGACGCGTGCCTGACCGTGCATGGCGGCATGAACCGCCACAGCGGCGAGCAGAGCATCCTGCGCCTGCACCCCATCGTCGCCAGCACCGGCCATTGCAAGGATCACGCGATCGATCCGGCCCCGGCCCTGACCAATACCGCTCTGTTCGCCCGCGACCGGCATATCTGCCTGTATTGCGGCGAGCACTACGCCCGCCAGGAACTGACCCGCGACCATGTGCTGCCGCTGTCCAAGCAGGGCCAGGACGAATGGGAGAACGTGGTCAGCGCCTGCCTGGCCTGCAACCTGCGCAAGGGCAGCCGCACCCCGCAACAAGCCCATATGCCGCTGCTGGCCGTGCCCTACCGGCCGAGCTGGGTCGAGCACCTGATCCTGTCCAACCGCAATATCCTGTCCGACCAGATGGAATTCCTGGTCAGCCACCTGCCGAAGAACCGCCGCCCGGCCTGAGCGCCGGGACGCGCCAGAAGGCGCTCCATAGCCGTTTCCGGCCCGCTCGCCCGAAGTTTTTCACAGTTCGACCCTTGCCCCGCCCGGCGCCAGGACGAACAATAGGCGCATGACCGACCTTTCCCGTTACCCGCACCTGGCGCAAATCCATACGCCAGTGGATCTTCGTCGCTTCGGCGAGAACGAATTGCCCGCGATCGCCGACGAACTGCGCGGCTACCTGATCGAGGCCGTGGCCTCCTCGGGCGGTCATTTCGGCGCCGGACTGGGCGTGGTCGAACTGACCGTCGCCCTGCACCATGTCTTCGAGACACCGGAAGACCGCCTGGTCTGGGATGTCGGCCACCAGTGCTACCCGCACAAGATCCTAACCGGCCGCCGCGAGCGGATCACCACGATCAAGAAAAAAGACGGCCTGGCACCCTTCCCGCGCCGCGAGGAAAGTGAATACGACACTTTCGGCGTCGGTCATTCCTCGACCTCGATCTCGGCTGCGCTTGGCATGGCGATCGCCGCGCAGCGCAAGGGCGACCATCGCAAGGTGGTTGCGGTGATCGGCGATGGCGCGATGACCGCGGGCATGGCCTTCGAGGCACTGAACCATGGCGGCGACGTCGAGCCGGACATGCTGGTCGTGTTCAATGACAACGGCATGTCGATCAGCGAAAACGTCGGCGCGCTGACCAAGATGATGGCGCGCGCGATGGCCAGCCCGACGCTGAACGTCTGGCGCGAACGGGCCAAGCGCGCGATCCCGAAGAAGTCCTTCATGGGCCGGTTCTTCAGTCGCTGGGAAGAACACGCCAAGGGCATGTTCGTGCCCTCGACCCTGTTCGAGGAACTCGGTTTCCACTACACCGGCCCGATCGACGGCCACAACCTGCCGCAGTTATTGACTGCCTTGCGAACGGTAAAAGGCCTGCCCGGTCCGCAGTTGCTCCACGTAATTACCACCAAGGGCAAGGGTTACGAGCCAGCCGAGAAAGCGCAGATCGAGTACCACGCGGTCGGCCCCTTCGACCCGACCGCCGGCCTGGTGAAGAAATCCGCGCCGGCCAAGCCGACCTACACGGACATCTTCAGCGACTGGCTATGCGACATGGCCGCGCACGACGAACGCCTGCTGGCGATCACCCCGGCGATGCGCGAAGGCTCGGGCCTGGTCCGCTTCTCCAGGGAGTACCCGAAGCGCTATTTCGACGTGGCCATCGCCGAGCAGCATGCGGTGACCCTCGCCGCCGGCATGGCCTGCGAGGGCGCCAAACCGGTCGTCGCGATCTATTCGACCTTCCTGCAGCGCGCCTACGACCAGGCGATCCACGATGTCGCCCTGCAGAACCTCGACGTCACCTTCGCCATCGACCGCGCCGGCGTGGTCGGCCCGGATGGCGCCACGCACTCGGGCAGTTTCGACCTGACCTTCCTGCGCTGCCTGCCGAACATGGTGATCATGGCGCCGGCCGACGAAAACGAGTGCCGCATGATGCTGAGCACCGGTTTCGACCACCACGGCCCCGCCGCCATCCGCTATCCGCGTGGCACCGGGCCTGGCGCGACGCTCAGCCGCGAACTGGATACATTGCCGATCGGCAAGGCCGAGGTGCGTCGCCGCGGCCATCATGGCCTGGCCATCCTGTCCTTCGGCACCATGCTCGCCCAAGCCGCGGTGATCGCGGGTGAAGTCGACGCGACCCTGGTCAATATGCGCTTTATCAAACCGCTCGATGAAGCCCTGCTGCTGGAACTGGCGAAGACACACAGCGCCTTCGTCACCATCGAGGACAATGCCATCGCCGGTGGCGCCGGCTCGGGCGTGGCCGAATGCCTGGCCGCGCATGGCGTGGTCATGCCGATCCTGCACCTTGGCCTTCCGGACGTCTATCTGGAACATGGCAGCCGCGAGGAAGTGCTGACCATGGCCGGACTCGACCTGCCGGGCATCCGTGGCGCCATCCGCGCCCGCTTTCCCCAGTACCTCGCGACCTCGGTCGCGACGGGATAAAAAAGTGCCGGCCCCGGGCCGGCGCTTCCAGCATGGATCGCGAGGCTTAATTCAAGCCGTTTGCCACCGTCTTCAGTAGCGTGCCATTCGCATCGTCGCCACTTAATTCCCAGGTGAAGGCACCGCCCAGCGCCTGTGACTTCACATAGTCCATCTTGCGCTGGATGCATACGCCGCCGGATCGGTGCCACGGATCTTGTCGACGCCCGCACCCACCGCGACGGTGAGCAACAGGTTCGGACGAACCGCGTTGAGCTGGCGACGAAATTCGGCAAGCAACGCGGTGAAGTTCGCGATGTCCTCGCTACTGCCGCATGACAGGCCGCAAGCCGCCGGATACTCCCAGTCGATGTCGATGCCATCGAACACGCCAAGGGCGGCGCCTGGACCGCCGGCACCATCGACGACCGGCACGATGCCCTTGATGTACGCATCGATGCACGAGGCGACGAAAGCCTGGCGATTTTCACCTCCTTGGCCACCCGTGCGTCAACGTCGCCGACCATGCATGGCATAGCCCGCTACCGTCAATCACAAGTGATGCACATTGCTCGCCGCGTCTCGCTTCAAGGCTGTCGCGGAAGTCGCCTACACTGATTTGGCCGAAGGCCTGGCGCGATCGACGTAACACCAATGCTGCCGGGGAGGAGCGCCACCGGCAGCCCGGATAACATCGTGGCGCACCATTGGCGCGCCACGATAAAAACGTGCGGGAGAAGCCCCCGCACGGTTCCTTACGGTGCGTCTGTCGTCGCGCCAAGGCCTGAGGCCATCGCTTTCATCAGGCTCGCATCGGCGTCATCGCCGCTGAGATCCCAGGAAAAAGCACCGCCCAGATCCTCCGACTTCACATACCGCATCTTGGTCGCGATGCTGGTCGGGTCGTCGAAACTCCAGAACGTAGCGTTGCCATAGACCCAGTGGGCGCCGGCTGCGTCGTAGAAGTGCGGGTACGGGAGGTTCTTCAGCACTTTGTAGTCCTCCACGCCTTCCCCATAGGTTCCGGCAGCCGCCGTACCGCTTTGGAACAGACCATTGTTGACGTTGGGCACGTCTTTCCAACCCCGACCATAAAAGCCAATACCGAGGTTCAGCTTCGCCGCGGGTACGCCCGCCGACTTCATCGCCTGGATGGCGTCATGCGAGTTGTACATGGCCACGTCGCCCGTCGACGGATCGCCAGTCGGTGCGCGCAAAGATGAATGGAAGTTTGTCGACGTCTCCCAGCCACCGTGGAAGTCGTATGTCATGACGTTGATGTAGTCGAGCGACTGATGGTAATCGCCCGGTCGGGTGACACGAATCTTGTCCACGCCGGCACCGATGGCCGTCGTCAACAGCAGGCCTGGTCGGATTGCGTCGAGCTGCTTGCGGAACTCGGCCAGTAGCGCAGTGAAGTTTTCGGTATCTTCATCGTTGCCGCAAAAACCATCGATGCCGCATGAGGCAGGGAATTCCCAATCGACGTCGATGCCATCGAACAGCCCGGCAGCCACGCCAGGCCCGCCAGCATTCCCTGCAACAGGAAGGTCTCCCTTGATATAGGCATCGACGCACGATGCTACGAATTTCTCGCGGTTTTCGGCACGTGCCGCCTCGGGGAAGCCACGCGAATAGGTCCAGCCACCGAGCGATATAAGAACCTTCAGGTGCGGGTATTTCGCCTTCAATTGCTTGAGCTGATTCCAGCTGCCGCGTAGCGGCTGGTCCCACGTATCGGCAATACCGGCAACGCTTTGCCCCGCCTCGTATGCTTTCTGGTAATCGGCAAAAGCGTCCCCGCCGACACCTGTCGTCTCGTCAACCGGTATGGTCAGGCCAACCTCGCACACATTGTTGCGGACATTGCCGAATGCGTAGTTGATGTGGGTAAGCAACGCGGCTGATCCGTTTGTATCGAGCCCTTTGACGTGGAAATCGCGCCCGTAAATACCCCATTGCGGGAAATAGCCGATATTGCGCATGCCATCCGGCTTCGGCGGGGGCGGTGCCACGATCGCATCGTCGTCGACCATGACCCTGAGCGCCGCGGATGTGCCAGTCGCCCCGGCATCGTCCGTGGCGATGGCGGTGAGGTTGTAGCTTCCCTTCGTCGCCGGCGTCCAGCTCGCCTCGAACGGTTCGCTCGCATCCGCACCAAGCGAGTGACCATTGGCGAAGAACTCCACCGACGTCACCTTGCCGTCGGCGTCGGTCGCCTGAGCCCCGACGGTAACGGCTTCGCCGGGTTTCAGCTTCGAACCGGCGACCGGACTCGACAGCATCGCTGTCGGCGCCTGGTTCGCGTCGGCGTCGCAGGCGCCGAGATCCGCATAGTAATCGCAGGTGGGACAATGATCCGGCGCGGCATTCCAGATATCGGTCTTCGCCTCCAGGAGATGATCCTTGTAGGTAAGCTTGTCGCCAGGCTTGTACCTGGTCGCGGCATCCCAGGGCGTGGTCCCCTTGCATGTCGCAGGTCCCACCGGCGTGACTGGTACAACGGGAGCGATGGGTTCGACCGGAGCGACGGGTTCGATCGGAGTCACCGGACCGATGGGGGTGGCCGGTTCATCGAAAAGCTCCCATGGGGTTAGCCATGCATCGGCGGCAGTCGCAACCGCGGCTGGCGACTGGCCCGGTTCGGCGTACCACTTCGCGTGATAGCTCTTGCCCTCATAGGCAACGATCGAACCACCAACATAGGGCGAAGCGCTGTTGTACGCGGCAACCGAAACGGCCGAAGCGGTTGTCGGCGATGCAATGGCCGGAAGGGACAAGATGGTCAGCAGGCTCGACGCAAGCAGCGTCTTCGCGAAAATCATTCGCATGTTCTATTCCTTGAAGAAGGGGAGTCGTTGATCGACAGGTCACCCGATGAGCGCCGGCGAATTCTAGGAAGCCCTCGTGCCAATGGCTCTCGGAAAAGCCCGAGGGACATCCGTCCGCGTTGCGCGCCCACGGGCAAACCAGATCTTCGCTGTCAGTCGGGACTGAGCCTGGCCAACGTGGTGCGCTCGCGGCCTTCCAGATCCGCCTGCGTTGTCGCTGGCTGCCAGCGGGCATCGAACAGCGTGCGTACCGCGCTTCCCTGCGTCCAGCCGTGCTCGAGCAGAAGCCAGCCGCCGGGCCTCAGGTGTGCCGGCGCACCGGCGACGATGCGACGGATATCGTCCAGCCCATCGAGCCCCGAAGCCAGCGCGCTGACCGGTTCATAGCGAAGATCACCTTCCCCGAGGTGACGGTCATCGGCCTCGATATACGGGGGATTGCTCACGATCAGATCGAACAATCCGTCGCTGAGCGGCGCGAACCAGTCGCCCCGGACGAAGCGCACCCGGTCGAGGCCGAGCGTACGCGCGTTGCCTTCGGCCACGGCCAGCGCATCCGTGCTGGCATCGGTGGCGACGACCTCCGCCAGCGGTCGTTCGCGTGCGATCGCCAGGGCGATGGCGCCGCTGCCAGTACCGAGGTCGACGACCCGGCATGCGCGGTCGCGTGGAAGCCGCTCCAGCGCGAGTTCGACCAGCAGCTCCGTCTCAGGACGGGGAATCAGCGTTGCCGGGGTAACCGTCAGTTCAAACGACCAGAAGCCGCGTCGACCCAGGATGTAGGCAATCGGCTCACCGGTGCGACGACGGGCAACACGAGCCGCGAATGCCTCGACACCATCGGCAGCGACCAGATCGTCCGCGTGCGCGAACAGCCAGCTTCGTGACCGCCCAAGCGCATCGGAGAGCAACAGCTCGGCATCGATCCGCTCGCCGAGTTCGCGCGTGGCGTCGACGAGCAGGGAACGGACGGTGGGGAACGATGGCACGGGCATGCCATCATTGTAGGCTACGCACGACTCACGAAGCCCGATACCATGCCCCCAGTCCGTCACGCCTGCCTATGCACGCTGCGTGCTTTTGCCCCAGCGGTCGGGCTTGTCGCTGCCCTGCTGCTGGGCGGCTGCGCGGGTGCCTTCTACGGTGTGGTCAACGCGCGCAGCAGCGCGACCGACGTGCTGGCACGCAGGGACATCGTGTTCGATCCCGCGCATGGGCTGGCCCTGGACGTGTACATCCCGGCAAAGGCCGTCGACGCGCCGGTCGTCGTTTATTTCTACGGCGGCAGCTGGGAACGCGGCGAGCGTGCGTGGTATCGCTGGCTCGGGCGCAGCCTTGCCCACGAAGGCATCGTCACGGTCATTCCCGATTACCGGAAGTGGCCGGCGGTGGTCATGGCCGGCTTCATGCGCGATGCGGCGAACGCCGTTGCCTACGTCCACGCGCATGCCCGCGAATGGCAGGGCGATCCGCAGCGGATGTTCCTGATGGGCCATTCGTCAGGCGGGCAGATCGCCGCCCTGCTTGCCACCGATGGCGAATGGCTTGGCGAGGTCGGTATGCGACCGCGCCAGCTGGCCGGCGTGATCGGTCTTGCCGGCGCCTACGATTTCCTGCCACTGAACCGGGACGAGACCGCGATGTTCGGCAGCACGCCAGGGGAGCAGGCCGGTTCGCAGCCGGTCAACTTCGTCGACGGCGACGAACCGCCGATGCTCCTGTTGCAAGGTACGGCAGACCACGAGGTCGAGCCGTCCAATGCCGAAAGCCTGGCGCGCCACCTGCGCCAGCACGAGGAGACGGTCATGCTGAAGCTTTATCCGGGCGTCGGTCATATGGGCGTGCTGCTGGCCATGCGCTCGCCGCGAAGCCAGCCGTCCAGCCTGGCCGACGCCGTCCGATTCATCCTGACCACGCCCTCGGAAGATCATCCATGAAGCGCTTTCCGTTCAGGCAGGTCGATGTCTTCGCCAGCGAGCCGACGAAGGGCAACGCGCTTGCCGTGGTTTTCGACGCCGATGCGCTGAGTGACGCAAAGATGGCTGTGTTCGCGAACTGGACCAACCTCAGCGAAACCGTTTTCCTGCTCGAGCCAACCACGTCCGCGGCCGACTATCGCGTACGCATCTTCACCACGGAACAGGAACTGCCCTTCGCCGGGCATCCGACGATCGGCAGCTGCCATGCATGGCTCGAAGCCGGTGGCCGGCCGCGTGGCACGGAGATCGTGCAGGAATGTGGTGCCGGTCTGGTCCGAATCCGCCGCGATGGCGACAGACTCGCTTTTGCCGCGCCGCCACTGCTCCGCGACGGCCCGGTCGATGAAGATCTGCTCGGGCGCATCGTCGAGGGACTGGGTGTCGAACGCGAGGCGATCGTCGCCTCCGCGTGGGTGGACAACGGGCCCGGCTGGGTGGCGGTCATGCTGCGCGATCGCGCGGACGTGCTCGCCCTGGTACCCGACTACACCCTCCTCAAGGGTTTGCGGGTGGGCGTCGTCGCCCCCTGGGGTGGCGATGTCGACTTCGAGGTACGCGCCTTCCTTCCCGGCGACGGTATGCCGGAAGATCCGGTGACCGGCAGCCTGAATGCAGGCATCGCGCAGTGGTTGATCGGTGCGGGCATCGCGCCCGACCGCTACGTCGTCAGCCAGGGCACCGTGCTCGGTCGCAGCGGTCGCGTGTATGTGGAGCGGATCGGTGCCGATATCTGGATCGGCGGGAATGCGATCACCTGTATCGAAGGATCGGCAATGCTTTGACGCTATCGAAAAAAAGACGCCGGGCGGTAACCCGCCCGGCGTCCAGTCATCCAGGAACGGATGGATTAACGCGTGATCGCCGCCGGATCCTGCTTGGCCTTCAAGGCCGCGCAGAGCAGGGTCTGCTCGGTGGTCTGGGCCAGGCCGCGATCGGCACCGGTGACTTCCTTCAGGCGTGGCTTGAAGAACGCGGTCAGGCGGTCGGCTTCCGGCTTGGAACAGCCGCCACCGCCCGCCATCGCCGGCATGCGTCCGCCGGCGAAGCTGCCGGTGCGGGCCACGACCTTGTCGTAGTTGCCGGTGAACCACTTCCACAAACCGTCACGCGACGCCTGGCTCTCACGACCACCACGCAGGATCGCGGCCATCTCGCCAACCTTCACGTCCTTGCCCAGGGCGAAGTCGCGCACGTGATCGGCTTCGGCCGCATTGGTGCCGCTGGCCGCGAGGCCGGCGAGCATGGCATTGCGCTTCTGCGGATCGCTGGTCTTCGGCATCTCGGCGATCAGCGCATCGATCGCCGGCTTGCCGTGTTCTTCCACGGCGGCGGCGAGCGACAGCCCGAGCAGGTCCGGATCGGCCGCGTCGAGATCGAGCCTTCCATCGGCCTTGGCCTTCAGCGCGGCGTCGCCCTGCTTGAGGAGTTCGGCGTGTACCTCGGCGACCTTCATATCCTCGGCGAGGAAGTCGGCCAGTTCGGCGCGGGTGACCGCATCGCTGTCCGGCTCGCCGGTCTTCTTGCGATAGCCCAGCTGCTCGAGTTTCGGCAGGTAGGCCTGCTTCGCCCAATCGGCGATATGCATACGCTGCGCGTCGGTCTTCGCTTCGTTCTCCATGATCCAGGTCAACAGGCCCATCGGCGCGGTCGACACTTCGTGGGTCTTTGAGGCGGCCAACGGCTTGAGCGCGGCGAGCGCATCGCCGGCATCGAGATCGCCATGCTTGAACCCGGCGCTGACGGCATCGGCGTAGGCAATCTGCTCACCGTCGTCAAGCGTGCCGACGACCTTGCTAAGGCTGGCCAGGTCGGCCTTGGTGACACCGAAGCGGTAGTAGCCGCGACCATCGGCGTTCGGCAATACCCAGGTCGGGGTGCTGGCGCCGTCGAGGACGATCGTGCCGGTGGCCTTGTCGAGCAGTTCGCACTGGACCTTGCTGCCGCCGGCGGTGCCGTAGCGCACGCACACGGGCACGCCCCAGACGCGCTTGGCGTCGCCGGTGCTGCCGACCGGCAGGTAACGGCTCTGGCTGAGGTGCAATACCGTCTTGCCGCCCTCGCTCTTTACCTCGGTGGTGACGTAAGGCACGCCGGACTGGTCGAGGAAGCTCTTGAACGCATGCTTGAACGTATCGCCCTGGCCGGCGGCCTCGGCGATCGCATCGACCAGGTCGTCCGCGGTGGCATTGCTGAACTTGTGCTTGGCGATGTACGCACGCATGCCCTTCTGGAACACCGGCTCGGTAACGTAACCCTCGAACATGCCGAGGACAGCCGCGCCCTTCTGGTAGGTAATACCGTCGAACGCGGTCTCGATGTCGCCGTTGCCGGTGATCGGCTGGCGGATCTTGCGCGCGCTGACCAGGCTGTCATTGTTCATCGCGCCCTGTGCGCCGCGGAGGCGGTCGAGGTCGGCGCGGTATTCCGGATGCACCTTCTCGGTGACCTTCTGCTGCATCCAGGTGGCGAAGGCTTCGTTGAGCCAGATGTCGTCCCACCACGGCATGGTCACGGTGTCGCCGGTCCACTGGTGGGCCAGTTCGTGCGCGTTGACGTTGAACGACCCGCGCACATATTGCGCCGGCGAAGTCGGGTCGATCAGCAGCAGGAAGTCGCGGAAGGTGACCAGACCGGCATTCTCCATCGCGCCGGCCGAGAAATCCGGCGCGGCGAGCAGGTCGAGCTTGTCGAACGGATAGCCGAAGCCGTAGTAGTCCTCGAGCGTGTGGATGATCGCCGGGGTCTCGCCGAGCACGTGCTGCATGCGGTGGCCCTCGCCCTTGGCCGCGATGCCGCGCAGGTCGAGCGGGTTGGAACGGTACTGGTCGGGCGTGATGACCGGGCCATTGACCACGTCCCACGGACCGACACCGAAGGCGACGAGATACGTCGGCAACGGCTTGGTGGTGGAGAAGGTCAGCGTCTTCCAGCCTTCGCCGGCCTTTTCTTCCTTGACCTGCTTGGTGTTGGCGATGCCTACGTCGGCCGCCGGAATGGTCAGGCTCAGGTCGAACGGGGTCTTGAACGAAGGCTCGTCGAAGCCGGGGAACGCATAGCGAGCCGAGACCGGCTCCATCTGCGTCATCGCATACGGCACGCCTTCATGGGTCACCTTGTACAGGCCCTGCAGCTGCTTGTTCAGCGGCGCGGTGAATTCGATGGCGAGGGTCAGTTCCTGCGGGTCGAGCTTGCCGCCGAAATCGATGCGGGCGACGCCCTCCTTCTCCGCCGCGACCGTGTACTTGCCCTGATGCGCCTTGCCGGCGGCATCGGTGACGGTCACTTTGGAAACCTTCAGGTCATGCCCGTGCAGCCACAGGTGATCGGAGGCCTGGCTGAGCTTGACCTTGATCGTGGTGGTGCCGCTATAGGCTTCCTGGGTCGGGTCGACCTTGAAGGACAGGGCATAGGATTCCGGTTCCGCCCAACGGGGCAGCTTGCCCAGTGGCGGCGCGTCGGCGCCCGCGGCGAATGCCGCGCCGCAACATGCGGCAAGCGCGGTGAGTACCAGGGGACGGACGAGACGACGCATGGGCTTTCCCTCTGTGAGTGTCCGCCCACCGTAGGGACACCCATGACCTTTGACCCAGTGCCAGAAGGCATGGGCGACTCTATTTGTAGGCGAATTGCTATATTCGACTGGCAGGGGTGCAGCGTTGTCTTAGAAGCCGTCATATGAATTCAGTCCTAGCCGTATCGCCCGCGAAGGAATCGCGTCCGCTCAGGGTTGCCGTACTCGAGGACGACCAGGAATTGAGGGAAAGGATCCTGATCCCCGGCCTCGAGGATTTCGGGTTCGACGTCACCGGCAGCGGCACCGCCGCCGAGCTCTACCGGCGCATGCTGACCACCCGGTTCGATATCGTCGTGCTCGATATCGGCCTGCCCGACGAGGACGGCCTGACCGTCGCCCGGCACCTGCGCGAAATCATGCCCATCGGCATCGTGATGCTGACCGGCAATCGCGGCAGACAGGACCATATCCGTGCCCTGCACGAGGGTGCGGACGCCTTCCTGTGCAAGCCGGTCGACGTCGAGGTGCTGGCCGGCACCCTGCACAGCCTTGCCCGCCGCCTGAAGCCGACGCGGACGGCCGACGGCCTGCCCACCGAAGCCAGCGACGCCCTCGCGAACCGCTGGCATCTGGACACCGACGACTGGTGCCTGATCGCGCCGGACGCCACGACGATCGCACTCTCGGTACCGGAGCGCTGCGTGCTGCAGGTGCTGTTCGCGGCGCATGGCGCCACGGTGGCGCGCGAGACCTTGATTGCCGCGTTGTCGAGGGATGTGTACGAATTCGACCCGCACCGGCTGGAAATGCTGATCTACCGGCTGCGTCGCAAGGCCGCGACCCAAGGGGCGCCGGCACTGCCGCTGCTGACCGTACGCGGTTCGGGATATGTCTTCGTCGCCTGCGCGGAATAGATCAGAGGCTCCCTAGACACCGACCAGGGGCAGGCGCAATTCGAAGCGGGTACCCTGCCCCGGCTGGCTGGCGACGCCGACGTCACCGCCCGCCTCCTCGATCAGGTCGCGCACGACGCCCAGGCCAAGTCCGGTGCCACAACCGCGCGGCTTGGTAGTGAAAAACGGCTCGAACACGCGCGCGCTCACCGTTTCGTTCATGCCGATGCCGTTGTCGCTCAGCACGATGCCGACATGTCGCGTGCCCGCGGCCATCTCGACATCGAAACGACCGCCATCGGGCATGGCATCGCGTGCATTCGCGGCGATGTTCAGCACCACCAGCTCGAATTGCCCGCGATCCATTCGCACCGGAAAGCGCAGGCCGGGCTCGGCCGTCACGGCGACACGCACGTCGGGACCGAACAGCTGGCGCAGCATCGGCGCCAGTTCGGCGACCGCGGCCGAGGCATCGAAGGTCTCCGGCGTGGTCACGTCGTTGCGGCTGAAGGTCAACAGCTTGCGGCTGATCGCCGAGGCGCGGCGAGCGGCCAGTTCGATGCCCTCGAGTGCGTCGAGCAAGGCCACGGGGCCGGAATCGGCCAGGCGCTCGCGGCGTGCCGCGTAGCCGAGGATCACGCCGAGCACGTTGTCGAAATCGTGGGCGACGCCGCTGGCTACACGACCGACGGCTTCCATTTTTTGCGCATGCACCAACTGGTTCTGCGCCCGCTCGCGCTCGGCCATTTCGCATTGCAGGCGATGCCCCCGTTCGTTCGATTCGGCCAGGCTCTCGCGCAAGGCAGCCACGCAACGATCGATGATGATGCTGATCACCAGATAGCTCAGGAACACCGAAGGCGCATTGCCGAAGGCGGCACCGGGCGGCTTGCCGAGCGCGACCAGGGTCTTCGCGTCGACGATCATGCCCACCGCGAAAACCGCGACGAGCACGCCCAGCGTCACCCATAACGCACGGCGTCCGAGGACGAGGCCACCGATGACCAGGCTGATCACGGTCGCGGTCTGGTCGAACATCAGTACATAGAATCCGGTCGCGCCCGAACTGGCCGCGAGGCCGAGCAGGAGCACGCCGAGGAAAATCACGATCGCGCGGCGGAAATGGCCGCGCCGTATCAACAGGAAACCGGCCAGCGCGGCGATCGCGGTGGCGAAGTCGGCGGCCATCAGCACGTCGCGACCGCGCCAGGCGGTCATCCCCACCACGAACAGATGGTAGGCCCAGTTCAACGGCAGCATGACGCCGATGAACAGCAGCAGGAGCTGCATCACGCTCGCGTTGCGCCGATCCAGCGGGTCTGCCACCGGCACCCGTTCAAGCCAGTCGCGCACGCGGCGCAGGGGTCGATGCATCAAGACGGCTCCTTGGCTTTCGATCGAGGCCTATTTGTGGCACCGATGGGAAAAATGAGCAAGCGATAGACAGCGTTAGCTTGCGTTGGAAACGCCGAAACCCGTTGGTTTCCGTGCGTGACTTCACCCGCGCCATGCGTCGATTCTCCCCCCGCGGCGGCGCTGGGAGGGTGACGCGGCAACGTCGGGCGGAGGGGGCCGCGCGACGCGACGATGCAACGCGCATCGGGCAGACAACTCACACGGACGCGGCGCATGCCCGACCTTTCGTCACGTCCTGGGGAGTTATCTGTGAACACGATCTACAGCAAAGTCTGGAGCACGTCGCTCGGTGCCTTGGTGGTTGCCTCCGAATTCGCGCGGGCCCACGGCAAGGGCGCCGCGAGCCGGCGCCTGCGCGCGGCCATCGGCGCGCTGGCCGTCGGTCTCGCCGCAAGCGGCGCTTATGCCAGCGATGCGGACGCGACACGCAAACTCGCACTCGCCGCGGTCCAGGCGGCCGCCGATGGCAGCTACGCCGCAGGCGGCGGCGCCGCCCAAGGTCGCGACGCGACCGCCATCGGCAACGGCAGCCTGGCCGGCGCGGCCGGCACCACCGCGGTCGGCGCGAACAGCAAGGCGAAAAAGATAAGCGCGGCAGCCTTCGGCAACAATGCGAACGCGGCGGACACCAACAGCACCGCGATCGGCGCGAATGCGCAAGCGCTGCAGGCGACCTCCTCGGCCCTCGGTTCCAATGCGCAGGCGCGTTCCAGCGCGGCGACGGCGGTCGGCTACGACTCACGCGTGCTCGATAACGCTACCAACGGTGTCGCGCTCGGCGCGCGCAGCCAGGTGTCGGCGGCGAATGCAGTCGCGCTCGGCGCGAATTCCACCGCGTCCCGCGCCAACACGGTTTCCGTCGGCACGGCCGGCAACGAACGCCAGGTGGTCAATGTCGCCGCCGGTACCGGGGCGACCGACGCGGTGAACAAATCCCAGCTCGATACGCTAGCCGACAGCGTCGGCGACGCCCAACACTATTTCAAGGCCGAAGGCGCGGAGGATGGCAGCGACGACGCCGTCGCCACCGGTACCGGCGCCCTGGCCAGCGGCGCGCACGCCAACGCGCAAGGCGAGGAAACCCTCGCGCTCGGCATGAGCAGCCAGGCGATCGGCAACAGTTCGATCGCGATCGGCGGCGAGGCTATCTCCACGGGGATCGGCAGCACCACGGTCGGCCAGGGTGCGATGTCGTTCGCCGATTCGGCGACGACGATCGGCCAGGGCGCGCAGTCCTGGGGCTTCGGCAATACCGCGATCGGCGCCGCATCCGTGGCCGATGCCGACCAGGCGGCTACCGCGCTGGGCGCCCTGTCCACGGCGTCCGGCACCGGCTCGACCGCGGTAGGCGGGATGGCCACGGCGACCGGGCCGGGCAGTTACGCCGCGGGATTCGGCACCGTCGCGTATGGCGAAGCGAGCGTCGCCAACGGCGCCTACAGCACCGCGATCGGCGACTTCAGCATTGCCACCGGTCACGACGCGCTGGCCCAGGGCAAGGCCTCGATCGCGGTAGGTGAGACCTCCACCGCGGTGGCCGACGGCTCGGTGGCGATCGGCAATCTTTCGGCCGCGGTGGGCGCACGCGGTGTCGCGCTGGGCGATCAGGCGATCGCCGAAGCCGACGGCGGCATCGCCATTGGCGGCGCAGCCCATGCCACGGGACAGCAATCGCTGGCACTGGGCGACCAGAGTGTCAGCGACGGTGACTTCGCGACATCGGTTGGCGGCGGCAGCTATGCCGCCGGTACCGGTGCCTCGGCCGTGGGCAATGGCGCGGTAGCGCTCGGTGATTTCTCCAATGCGCTGGGCTATGGCAGCGTTGCCAGTGGCCTGAACAGTTCGGCCATCGGCAATGGCGCGAACGCGAATGCGGAATCGAGCATGGCGATAGGCAACGGCGCCATCGCCGATGGCCAGGGTTCGATTGCCCAGGGCACGCAGACCCAGGTCACCGCGGACGCGGTCGGCGGTATCGGTATCGGCCTGGGCACGCAGGTACGGGCCAGTGCGGGTACGGCGATCGGCGTCGGTGCCGGCATCGACACCGGCGCGATCAACGGCGTGGCCATCGGCACCCTCGCCGGCATCGGCAGCGGCTCGCAAAACGCCGTCGCGATCGGTACCTTCGCCGGCGCTTCGGGCAATTCCACCGTGGCCATCGGCGGCATTTACGCCGGTCTCCTCGACGGCGTGTTCACCGTGCGCAACACCGTAGTCACCGGCGCGAACGGCACTGGCATTGGTACCGGCGCGCGCGTCGACGGGGAATCCAGCGTCGCCATTGGTGCCGTCAGCGACGCGCCGGCAGCCCAGGCCGTGGCCCTCGGCGCACAGTCGATCGCCGACCGCGACCATACGGTATCGGTCGGGCGGATGGGTGGTGAACGACAGATCACCAACGTGGCAGCGGGCACGGAAGGCACCGACGCGGTGAACCTCGCCCAGTTGAATGGCGCGACCCAGTACCTGCAGGCAACCGGCAACGGCAACGATGCCGCGCAGGCCATCGGCGCGAACGCGACGGCGGTCGGGTCGGGCAGCTTCGCCGCCGCCGATCAGTCCTCGGCCATCGGCAGCGGCGCGGTCGCCGCCGGCGACTCGTCGACGGCGAACGGCTATGGCAGTGTCGCCAGCGGCGATCATGCGCTGGCTTCGGGCAGCAACAGCCAGGCGACCGGCGATCACGCCCTGGCCACCGGCAGCGACAGTCTTGCCTCCGGCGTCGGTAGCGCGGTCTTCGGCACACAAGCCGAAGCTACCGGTGACTACGCCACGGCCGCTGGCTCGTTGAGCCATGCCAGTGGCTACGGTGCCAGTGCATTCGGTTCCTCCGCACAGGCGCAAGATGACTACGCACTCGCCCTCGGCGCGAATTCGTCGGCGCTGTCGATCGGCGCGATCGCGATCGGCACGGACAGCTATGCCGCGAACGGCTGGCATGCCATCGCGATCGGTTCGGAGGCCGCGGCCATCGGCACGCATGGCATCGCCATGGGCTATTACAGCAGCGCGGCCGGCAACGGCTCCGTCGCGATCGGCGGCTCGTACGCCTGCCCCGACGACACCGACGTATGCCTCGAGCAGAACACCGGTGCCTGGGGGCGCAACAGCGTGGCGCTCGGCGCGGGCTCGTCGTCGCAGGCCGATGGCGCGATCGCGCTCGGTGCCGGTGCCTATGCCGGCGGTATCGACTCGGTCGCGCTCGGTTCCGGCTCGGCTGCCGATCGCGACAACACCGTGTCGGTTGGCAATAGCGTTACCGGAACCACGCGGCAGATCGTCAATGTCGCTGCCGGCACCGAGGCAACCGACGCGGTGAATGTCGGCCAGTTGCAGGGCGCGACACACTATATCGCCGCGTCCGGCAATGCCGGCGGCAGCGATACCGCCCTCGTCGATGGCCAGTACGCCACCGCGGTGGGTGCCGGCAGTTATGCGGCAGCCGATGGTGGCGTGGCCATCGGTGCCGGAGCGAATGCCTTGGGGACAACGAGCCTGGCGAACGGCTATGGCAGCCTTGCCGCCGCCGACAATGCTATCGCCCTGGGCAGCAATGCCCAGGCTTTCGGCGAGGCCAGCGTGGCGCTCGGTGTGGACAGCCAGGCCAATGGCGGCGCCAGCCTGGCGATGGGTTCCGGCGCGGTCGCCAATGGCGCGTCGTCCGTGGCGATGGGTGGCGGCAGCGCGGCGTCCGGCTTCAATTCGGTGGCGATCGGCTCGCTGGCCGAGGTCGACGGTCCCTTCGGCACCGCGATCGGCGGCTTCTCGCTGGCCACCGGCTGGCAGAGCACCGCCCTGGGTAGCGGCGCGACAGCCGACGATATGTATGCCACCGCGGTCGGTGCGAATGCCTGGGCTAATGGCCTCGGCAGTACCGCACTCGGCATGGGCAGCCACGCCGGCGCGATCGGTACCGCACTTGGCTACAGCAGTGTCGCCGGTATCACAGCCACTGCCGTGGGCGCTGACAGCTATGCCAACGACGCCGGCACGGCACTCGGCGTGAACACCCTCGCGGGCACCAACGCCGTCGCCGTCGGCCTGGAAAGCTGGGCCACCGGCGCGACCTCGACCGCGATCGGCTACAACAGCTACGGCGCCAACGACAACGGCACCGCCATCGGCGGCAATGCCCGAGCGATGGCGGACAACAGCGTCGCGCTCGGCCAGGGCTCATACGCCGATCGCGCGAACACGGTGTCGGTCGGCTCGGCCAGGCCGTGGACCGATCTGGATGGCACCACCACGCACCCGGCGATCGACCGGCAGATCGCCAACGTCGCCGCAGGCACCGAGAAAACCGACGCGGTGAATGTCGGTCAGTTGCAGGACGCGGTCGACGGGGCCAATGCGGTGACCTATACCGACGGAGGCAAGACGAAGATCGCACTGGCCGGCGACGGCGGCACGACGATCGCCAATGTCAAGGCCGGACGTATCGGTGCCGACAGCGGCGATGCGATCAACGGTGCGCAGCTGTTCTCCGCCGGCGATGCCGTCGCGCAAGCGATGGGTGGCGGCGCGTCGATGGGCGCGACTGGTTTCATCGGTCCCGTCTACGCCATCCAGGGCAGCTCGTACTACAGCGTTGGCGATGCCTTCGGCGCGGTCGATGGCGCACTGGACGCATTGGACGGGCGGGTCAGCGATCTGGAAAACGGCGGCACGAAAGCGTCCACGGCGAACGTTGCGCGCTCGCGTGATGCGCTCTTGCAACCGGGTATTGCCGAAGCTACGCCGGCTTCCGCCAGCGGTGCCAACGCCGCACCGGCCGCCCTCGCCCCCGTACCGGCCGCGCCCGCGGTGATCCCGAACGTCGCGCCCGGTGTCGCCGCCACCGATGCCGCCAACAAGGGCCAGGTCGACGACGCACTGACCACGGCGAAGACCTATGCCGATGCCGGCGACCAGAAGACCTTGTCCGACGCGAAGTCGTACACCGACCTGAAGACCGCCGGCATGGTCAGCAGCGCCGACTACGACGCGTTCAAGTCCGACGTCAACAACCGCTTCAACGCGGTCGACACCAAGATCAACCGTGTCGGCGCGATGGGCACGGCGATGGCCGGTATGGCCGGCGCGATCGCTGCCGCGCCGGGAACCGACAGCCGGGTGAGCGCGGCGGTCGGTGGTTACCGTGGCCAGGGGGCAATCGCGGTGGGTTATGCCCATCGCATCCCGGGCAACGGCAGTGTGCTGGTCGGTGGATCGCTCGCGGGGGGCGGGGAATCCAGCGGCACGGTGGGCATGAGCTTCGGCTGGTAAGGCGAATCGCGTCCGCAACGTCACCGCGGGCCGGACTCCCGGCCCGCTCATTCCGAATCATTGTGGGGAGCATTGCATGAAGTCGTTCCATTCCATCCGCGTTACCGCGCTGGCCGCCGCCCTGGCCCTGGCGATCCCCGTGGCGCATGCCGCCGATGCACCGCGCGTCGCCAGCGCGAGGGTGTCCGCCGCGACGCCGGTGCAGACGCGCTTCGACCGCTTCATCGTTACCTATCGCGATGGCAGCAGCGAAAGGGCCAACCGCGCTACGGCGTTGCAGAACGTTCGCGCCGCGATGAGCCGCGTCGGCCTGGACCGCGCGACACGATCCGCGACCGGTACCACCGTCGCACCGATGTCGGTCGCGTACCAGCGCAAGCTGGCGATCGGTGCCGACCTGATCCGCACATCCCGCAAGCTGACGCAAGCCGAAGCCAACGCATTCATGAAGCAGCTCGCCGCCGATCCGGCGGTACGTCACGTCGAACCGGACGCGATGATGCATGTCGTGCGCGATATGCGCGCGCCTGCCTCCGTCTCGGCGCAGACGTTCGCGCCCGACGATCCGTACTACGCGACCAACCAGTGGCATTTCTCCAACCCGACTGGTGGCGCCAACGTCAACAACGCCTGGGATCTTGCCGATGGCAGCGGCGTCGTCGTCGCCGTGCTCGATACCGGCATCACCCAGCATCCGGACCTGGATCTCTCGCTGGCCGACGCGGGCTACGACTTCATCGACGACCCGTTCGTCTCGGGACGCGCCACCGAGGGTCGCATCGCCGGCGGCTGGGACACCGGCGACTGGACGACGGGCGATGCGTATGCCGAATGCCGCGATCCGGGCGACCCGGGCGAAGCGAGCAGCTGGCATGGCACGCACGTCTCCGGCACGATCTCCGAGCTGACCGACAACGCCACCGGCATGGCCGGTATCGCGCACAACGCGAAAGTCCTGCCGGTACGCGTGCTCGGCCACTGTGGTGGCTACACCTCCGATATCGCCGATGGCATCGTCTGGGCCTCAGGTGGCCATGTCGACGGTGTGCCCGACAATGCGAACCCGGCGCAGGTGATCAACATGAGCCTCGGCGGCAGCGGCGCCTGTACCGCCGACGACGTCACCGGCCAGGCGATAGCGGGTGCGATCTCGCGCGGCACCACCGTCGTCGTCGCCGCCGGCAACAGTAACGCCGATGCGGCGAACTTCTCGCCGGCGAGCTGTCCGGGTGCGATCACCGTAGGCTCGAACGGGATCACCGGCAAGCGAGCGTTCTACTCGAACTACGGTGCCGACGTCGTCATTGCCGCACCCGGCGGTGGCGTATATCCGAACGATGGCAGCAGCGGCACACCGGCGAACCCGGAAGGCTTCGTCTGGTCGGCGATCAACGATGGTGAAACCGTGCCGGGTGAGGCGACCTATGGCGGCATGGCCGGCACCTCCCAGGCGACGCCGCATATCGCGGGCACGGTGGCACTGATCCTTTCGGCAACGAAAGAGGCCGGGCTCGACACGCCGACGCCGGATGCCATCAAGTCGCTATTGACGAGTACCGCACGCCGTTTTCCAGTGACCGTCGACCAGCCGATCGGCGCCGGCATCGTCGATGCCCATGCCGCGGTCAACAAGGCGCTCGGCAACGACAACGGCGGTGGCGACGAGCAGGCCATACCCTTGACCAGGGCTGCGATCCTTGGCGGGCAGAATGGCGGCACCGGCGCAACGCTGCTGTACTCGATCGAAGTCCCGGCGGGCGCGCGTGCACTCAACCTGCGCAGCTTCGGCGGCTCGGGCGATGTGTCGTTCTTCGTCAGCGCCGGCAACGCACCGGCCGTCGATGGCGGCGATGCGCAGTTCCGTTCGGTCAAGCCCGGCAATAGCGAAGCGGTGGTGATCGCCTCGCCGCAGGCGACGACGTATTACATCCGCGTCGTCGCTGCGCAGGCCTTCGCCAACGTATCGGTCATGGCTAGCTACACCTTGTAAGAAGAAAAAGAGAGGCCTCGCCGCGAGGCGAGGCCTCTCATGCTTTGGCTTCAACGGTGGCCGTTGGCCAGTTCGTCGGCGAGCACGGGAAGTTTGTAGACCTTGCGTACTGCCTCGACCAGGGCCGCCGTATCCACCGCAACGGCGCGATTATTGCTCGGGTCGAAGG
>DASYLE010000046.1:0-5769 GCA_036009745.1 Luteibacter sp.
AGCGCGTCGAACGGTAGAGGCATGGCCAGCAGCGCGCGTTCCACTTCGGCCAGCGCGTCTTCCGGCTGCGGTACGGCGCGGTGCAGCGGCACGAAGCGGGCCATGGCCGCCGGCCCGTCCAGCAGGTTGGCTTTCAGCAGCGCCGCGTTGGAACGCGGGTTGGATTCGGGCACCCAGCGTTCGTCGACCAGGGTCACCGCCACCCGCGCCCAGTCCAGCGTCTGCAGCGCCAGCGCCTGCATGAAAGCCTTGGGTGTGTTGCCGCCGGACAAGGCCAGGCTGGCGGACGCGCGCGCGGCGAGCGCGGCGCGCAGATCGTCGGCGACGGCTTGGGCCAGCGCTTGGGCCAGCGCCTGCGGGTCAGGAAAGTCGCGCAGCTGGGTTTTCAGGGAAAGATTGGAGGTCATGGTTGCTCCTGCTTTCCTTCCCCCACCGGGAGAAGGTGCCCGTAGGGCGGATGAGGGAATGAACTGTCAGTTCGTACTGAACCTTCCGTAGCAAGTCATTCTCCTTCCCTCCTCCGTCGCTGCGCGCCGCCTTCTCCCGGAGAAGAAGGAAAAGCGGCTACGTCGCATCTTCATGCCAGGTGCGCCCGTCGCGTTCGATGAGCGCTACCGCCGCGCTCGGCCCCCAGGAACCGGCGGTGTAGGGCTTGGGCGCTTCGCGCAGGGTTTCCCAGGCGGCCAGGATCGGATCGACCCACTTCCATGCCGCTTCCACTTCGTCGCGACGCATGAACAAGGTGGGGTTGCCGCGCACCACGTCCATCAGCAGGCGCTCGTAGGCTTCGGGCTGGTGCACGCCGAAGGCCTCGGCGAAGCTCATGTCCAGCGGCACGTGCTGCAGGCGCAGGCCGCCCGGGCCCGGGTCCTTGATCATCAGCCACAGCTTCACGCCTTCGTCCGGCTGCAGGCGCAGGGTCAGGCGGTTGGGCAGCAGCGGACCACTCGACGGATCGAAGATCGAATGCGGCAACGCGCGGAACGTCACCACGATCTCCGACACCCGTGAAGGGAGGCGCTTGCCGGTGCGCAGGTAGAACGGCACACCGGCCCAGCGCCAGTTACCGATCTCCGCCTTGAGGGCGACGAAGGTTTCGGTATTCGATGCGGGGTTGCCGAGTTCCTCGAGATACCCCGGCACACCCTGGCCGTCGGCAGCACCCGCGCGATATTGACCGCGCACGGTGAGCTGGCTGGCATTGCTTTCGTTGATGGGGCGCAGCGAACGCAGCACCTTGAGCTTTTCGTCGCGCACGGCATCCGGCTGCAGCGAAGCCGGCGGCTCCATCGCCACCATGCACAGCAACTGCAGGATGTGGTTCTGCACCATGTCGCGCAGCGCGCCGGCGCGGTCGTAGTACGAACCACGACGGCCGACGCCGAGGGTCTCGGCGACGGTGATCTGCACATGGTCGATATGCGCCGAATTCCACAGCGGCTCGAACAGCGCGTTGCCGAAGCGCAGCGCGAGCAGGTTCTGCACCGTTTCCTTGCCGAGGTAATGGTCGATGCGGAAGGTCTGCGATTCGCTGAAGACACGGCCGACGGCATCGTTGATCGCATCGGCGCTGGCCAGGTCGCGGCCGATCGGCTTCTCCAGGACCACGCGCGAGCGCTCGCCGTTGAGGCCGTAATGACCCAGCCGCTCGCAGATATCGACGAAGAGTTCCGGCGAGGTCGAGAGATAGAACACGCGGATATGGTCCGGGTGCTGCTTCAGCAACTCGGCGAAGTCGTCCCAGCCGTCGGCCTTGCGCGCGTCCAGCGGACGGTAGGCGATCAGGGCGAGGAAGGCATCCAGGGTCGCCGGGACGATATGCGAGACACCTTGTTCGACCGCTTCGCGCACCTGGGCGCGGTAGGCGTCGTCGTCGAGGGCTTCGCGGGCGATGCCGATGATGCGGCTCTGAGCGGGCACCTGGCCGTCGACGAAGCGATGGAACAGGGCGGGCAGGAGTTTGCGCACGGCGAGGTCGCCGGTGCCGCCGAAGATCACCAGGTCGAAGGTCTCGACCGGCAGGGAGGAAGCAGTCACGAACGTCACCTCGTTACGCAGGGGAACCGGCTTTACGTCGCCGGCAATCATACCAGTGGGATACCAGAATCCGCCAGCCGAACGCGTTTGGCAAGACCAATCACTGGCCAAATAGTGCTCAACAAGGCATTTTTTATGAAAGTTAATCGTTTACGTTATGAAAATTGCCAGAAAAAGGGCTTGTTTGAAACAAATTGACCACTCTGCCTGGGGCGCCCACTTGCCCAACTGGTTCGCTATTGGTATCTTTCGGGGATGGAAAGCGCCCTCGTCAGCGAATACCAACGCCTCTACCACGATCCGGCCGCGCGCCTGCCGTTGGCCTATCTGCGCCTGCGCCATGCGATCCGCAATGTGATCGAAAAGGGCGCGGTCGAGGTCGGCTATGCCCTGCCCAGCGAGCGCGACCTGGCCAAGGCCTTGTCGCTGTCCCGGGTCACCGTGCGCAAGGCGATCGGCGGCCTGGTCGAGGACGGCCTGCTGACCCAGCGCCATGGTGCCGGCACCTTTGTGTCAGAACGCATCGTCAAGCCGCTGTCGCGGATGACCAGCTTTACCGAGGACCTGCGCGCGCGCGGCCTGAATCCGCGCTCGGAATTCCTCGATCGCAGCGTCGGCGAGGTCACCCCCGAGGAAGCGATGGCGATGAACCTGTCGCCGGGCGCCCAGGTGGTACGCCTCTATCGCCTGCGTTACGCCGGTGATGAGCCGCTGGCGATCGAGCGCAGCGTGGTGCCGCTGGCCCTGCTGCCCGATCCGGCCCTGGTCGAGGATTCGCTTTACGAGGCGCTCGACCAGCTCGGCCATCGGCCACGCCGGGCCTTGCAGCGCTTGCGCGCCGTGGTCTTCGGCGCGGCACAGACCCGCATGCTGAGGCTCTCGCCAGGCAGCGCGGGCCTCAACATCGAACGCCGCAGCTTCCTCGACGACGGTCGCGTCGTCGAGTTCACCTGTTCCTGGTATCGCGGCGACATCTACGACTTCGTCGCCGAATTGCAGAGCGAATGACATGACCGAACAAGCGCAAGACACCTTGATGTACCGCGAGGCGCATGAAGCCGCCGACGTCGTGGCCCGGCAGCTTGCCGCCAACGAGGGCGTCGTCGCCGCGCTGGCCGCGCGCCTGCGCGCCACACCGCCCCGGATGATCATCACCTGCGCCCGCGGTAGTTCCGACCATGCGGCGACCTACGCGAAATATGTGTTCGAAACCCAGCTCGGCATCGTGGTCGCCTCGGCCTCGCCCTCGGTCACTTCGATCTACCGCGCGCCACAGCAGCTCGAGGGCGCGCTGTATATCGTGATCTCGCAGTCCGGTCGCAGCCCGGACCTGGTCCGCAATGCCGAGGCGGCGAAAGCTTCCGGCGCGCATGTGGTGGCCATGGTCAATGTCGAGGATTCGCCGCTCGCCGTTGCCGCGGACACCGTGATTCCGCTGCATGCCGGTCCCGAGCGCAGCGTTGCCGCGACCAAGAGCTATATCGCCGCGCTGGCCGCGATCCTGCACCTGGCGGCGCGCTGGAGCGGGGATGCCGAACTGCAGGACGCGTTGGTAAAACTGCCGGAACAGTTGCGTGCCGGCTGGGACGCCGACTGGTCCGAACTCACCGACGGCCTGGTCGATGCGCGCAACCTGTTCGTGGTCGGCCGCGGCTTCGGCTTCGCCGCCGCGCTCGAGGGTGCGCTGAAATTCAAGGAGACCTGTGGCCTGCATGCGGAGGCTTTCAGCGCCGCCGAGGTGAAGCACGGCCCGATGGCCCTGGTCGGCCCGGATTTCCCGGTGCTGTTCTTCGGCCAGAACGACGAGACCCTGGAAAGCACCTTGCAGGTCGCCGCCGAATTCCGCGCGCGTGGTGCCAGGGTCTGGGTCGCCGCGCCCGGCGCCAGCGGCGAGGGCCTGCTGCCCCTGGTCGCCTCGGCTCCCATCGCCGCGCCCCTGCTCACCATCCAGAGTTTCTACCGCGCGACCAATGCGCTGGCCCTGCGTCGCGGTTACAACCCCGACGTGCCACCGCACCTCAACAAAGTGACCGAGACCGTTTGAGGACCCACCCATGACTATCGCACTCGTCAATGGACGCGTACTGACCGATCACGGCCTGCAGGGCGGCTTTGCCGTGCTGGTCGAAGGCGAACATATCGTCGGCCTGGCCCTGCCCTCCGACCCGCGCGTGCGTGCGGCCGAGCGCCATGACCTTGGCGGCCGGATGCTCCTGCCGGGCTTTATCGACTGCCAGGTCAACGGCGGCGGTGGCGTACTGTTCAACGATGCGCCGACGGTCGAGGCGATCCGCACGATCGGCCAGGCGCATCGACGCTACGGCACCACCGGTTTCCTGCCGACCCTGATCAGCGACGATGTCGAGGTGATGCGCAAGGCGATCGACGCGGTCAACGAGGCCATCGCGCAGAACGTGCCCGGCGTGCTCGGCATTCACCTGGAAGGCCCGTTCATCGCGCCCGAGCGCAAGGGCGTGCACAATCCCGAGAAATTCCGCATAGCCGACGCCGACGACGTCGCCTTGCTGGCGACGCGCCTGGGTGGCGTGACCTTGCTGACCCTCGCACCGGAGCGCGCGTCGCTGGAAACCATCCGCGACCTGGCCGATGCGGGCGTGATCCTCGCCGCGGGTCACACCGCCGGCGACTACGAAAGCACACGCAAGGCGCTCGATGCCGGCGTGCGCGGTTTTACCCATCTGTTCAATGCGATGACCCCGTTCACCAGCCGCGAACCCGGCGTGGTCGGCGCGGCGCTGGAAGACGAAGCAAGCTGGTGTGGCCTGATCGTCGACGGCGTGCATGTGCATCCGGCATCGCTGCGGGTGGCGATCGCGGCCAAGGCGCGCGAACGCATGTTCCTGGTCACCGATGCGATGCCGCCGGTCGGCTCGGATCATCCGGACTTCGTGCTGAACGGGGAAACCATCACCCTGCGCGACGGCATCTGCCAGACCGCGAACGGTACGCTCGCCGGTTCCGCGCTGGACATGGCCACCGCGGTGCGCAACACGGTGGAAATGGTCGGGCTTCCGCTGGAAGAAGCCGCGCGGATGGCGTCGACATATCCGGCCGCCTTCCTCGGGCTGGGCCAGACGCACGGGCATATCGCCGCGGGTTATCGCGCCGACTTCGTCGTCCTCGATGACGATTACAGCGTTGCCGAGACCTGGATCGGCGGGTCGTTCGTCTAAAAGCACGGGTGATTCCGCGAAAATCGTCGGCACCGCCACTGGATACCAGCCTGTGTGTACGGACCGGGGAAAAATGCGCGACCACAGCGATGGCCTGGCGGCGTATTTCCATCAAGAGCAAGGCAGCGTGGGAAGTCACGGCCTCAAAGGACTCGCGAACAGGGTTCGCTCCCACAGGAGCAGGTTGCGGCGACCTGCTCCTGTGGGAGCGAACCCTGTTCGCGAGTCCCTTGGGGCCAGACCTTTCAATCTGGCCACCATGGATACACGGCGATCAGCCGGCTCGTGATCCCGGGCCCCGTTGAGCAGTGAGGTCGGCGGGGACGATCAGGCTACAAAGCGGCGTGGTAGATCGCGCACCCTGTGCGCGATTCATTTCGGCAGGAGGGCGAAACAACGGCGCGATAGGCGCCGACACGATCGCGGAAGCGCCACCAAAGAGCCAGGCACTCAATTTCCCCGGACGGCGATGGGCGCGGGCCGGGGTCCAGTGGCGACATGCCCGGTCCTCGCCGCAACGCCCGGCACTTCGATAAAA